>NZ_JBEXLC010000128.1:0-25960 GCF_040609795.1 Nocardia sp. NPDC004604 | reverse complement strand
GGTGTTCGGGGGGGCGGGGGCGGGCGCCTTCCACCCCAACCGGGGGCGGCGCCCGACCACGCCCCCCCCCCCCCCCGCGGACTGTTCGCCCCGATTCAGACTGCTTCGCTACGCATATCGTCCTGGCTCCAGTAGGCGCGCATGCTGACGATCCGGCCCTCGTCGTCGAACTCCATCACATCGATCGGCGAGAGCGTGAAGCGCTGCTCGCCGAACTTGGTGACCAGGGTGAACATGAAGGCGGCGTGGTTGCCCGTGATGCGGATCGTCTCCGGTCGCAGCTCGGTCTCCCGATCGAGGTTGGCGATCACGGCGTAGAACTCGCGAATGGCCTCATGGCCGCGCTTGGGCTCGGTGCCCATGGGGTCCTCCACCACCGCGTCGGGTGTGTAGAGGTTGACGATCTCTTCGGTGGGACCCGAGCCGACCAGTTTGACGTACTGCTCGATCACATCGCGGATCTGCTGTGCCATGAAAACCCCTCTTGTTTCGAGCGACCGGCGAGCAGTCGCCCGGGGCGACGAATTGAAACGTGTTCTAATTCGGAGCCTAGCAGTGTCCCATGGCAGCGTTGCGGGGAATCCCGATAGCCGGGAGGGGGATGACGTACTGGCGCAGATTGCCCCCCCGCGCCAGCACTTGTCCTAGCATCTTGCGCACCGAACGGGCCGATCATGCCCACTCGGCATTCTTGTTGGCGCGCTAGTGCTACTGGATACGGTGACGATCGTCGTCCACATCTCTGTGTTCCCCGATCGCGCCCGGTGCCGGAATCGCCGTTGATTCCCTGGTTCGCCGTTGAACCTTCTGTCCCGCACTGGTGCGTCTGCTAGTGGTTTCGGCATTGAGGCTTCGGGTGTTACCGCCTGCGGCTGCCTGTTTTACCAGGGCGTGCGCACTGGTTCCAGAAAACTTGTCGCTATTTCCCGCCGTCCGACCCCGGTGTGTCGAGCTAGTGTGGTGCTTGTAGTGCTGTTTACTCGGTCCGGTCAACCAGATGTTCGAGTGATGAGTGAAAGCGGAGGAGACATGCCACTGCCTACCATGACCGCCGAACAGCGCACCGAGGCGTTGGCCAAAGCGGCTGCGGTCCGCAAGGCACGCTCGGAACTGATCGGCAAGGTGAAGGCCGGAAAGGTATCGGTCGCCGAATTGTTGAAGAAGGCCGACAGTGATGACTTGGTCAAGAAGACCAAGGTCGCTGCCGTGATCAAGGCACTGCCCGGCGTCGGACCGGTAAAGGCCGCCAAGCTGATGGACCAAGCGGAGATCCCCGAGGACCGCCGCATCGGCGGACTCGGCGCACGCCAGCGTGCGGCGTTGCTCGAAGCGTTGAAGGACTGACAACTAGCGCCAGCGACTGCTTGTCGCTCGAAAGGGTCAGCTCCGCACCATGATCGGGGAACCAACGCTCACGTCGGTGGCGTGGCTGTGCGTCGAGAACGGCCGCTTGCTCGCGGTCCGGACCGAGGGACGCGACGCCTTCTATCTGCCGGGCGGCAAGCCCGAGCCCGGGGAAACCCTGGCCGGAGCGCTCGTTCGTGAGGTTCGCGAGGAAGTAGGCGTCGAGTTGGAGGCGCACCGGATCACGCCCGTGGTGACCATTACGGCCCCCGCCCACGGGCGTCCCGGAACGCTCGTGGAGATGCACTGTTTCCGCGCACCCGGTCACGGCATACCGGCTCCGGCCGCGGAGATCGCCGAGATGGCGTGGCTCGGACCGGGCGATGGTCATCGGTGCGCACCGGCGGTGGTGCGGGCCCTCGACCATTTGACCGAGATCGGCGGATGGAATGCGTACTGAACGTCGGACGCGCATCCACTTGCGACAGACCAAACGCCCCACGGCATGCGCTGTGGGGCGTTGACTGTTCCGGGGAGTCAGCGGGATGTGCGGCGGCGGGGGAGCCGGAAGGTGATCGGGTCGGGATCGCGCAACTGCGGTCCGCGCGGGGTGACCAGGATCAGCGCCAGACCGAGGACGGCGATCAGCACCGCGCCGATGATGCTGAGGGTGAAACTGCCCGCGCCCATCTCGGCTGGCTTGTGCGAGACGTGATAGATCAGGTGCGGTACCCCGAAGACCAGCCAGCCCAGGCCCGCGACCTGCGCCAACGCGCTGCCGCCGAGGAAGAGTGCGGCCAGCGTCACCGCGGTCAGCGCTAGGAAGAACGAACCGACGTCGGAGGCCAGATGGTGGTTGTACGGACCGTCGGCCGAGATCCACTGCATGCCGAAGCCCGGAAAGCTGGTGTACCACGAATGCGGCGCGAAAACCGCCCACAGACCGACGACCGCGCCCTGGAATGCCAATACCCCCAATATGATTCGGACGGCCAGCCAGCGGTTGCGCTGCTGTTCGAACCGCATACGCACGCGTAGTCCGCCGGATTTGCCATCGACCGTGATCCGCATCGGTGTCTCCGTTCATCGCCGAACTATGGATCTGGTGTTGTCACCGTAAAACGGACATCGGCCGTGATCAATAGGTGGCGACTTCGTCGGTAATGGTCAGCCGGTCCGGGCGGGTATAGATGTTCATGGTGTCGCCGCGCAGGAAGCCGACCAGGGTCAGGCCGGATTCGGTGGCGAGGTCGACGGCCAGCGAGCTGGGGGCGGAGACGGCGCCGAGTATCGGTATGCCAGCCATGACGGCTTTCTGGACCAGTTCGAAGGATGCACGGCCGCTGACGATGAGTACGAGATCGTTTGCGGGGATGCGGTTTTGGAGTAGGGCCCAGCCGAGGACTTTGTCGACGGCATTGTGGCGGCCGATGTCTTCGCGTACGGCGAGTGCGGTGCCGTCGGCGGTGAACAGCCCGGCGGCGTGCAGGCCGCCGGTGGCGTCGAAAACCGTTTGGCGGGTGCGCAATCGGTCGGGCAGGGCGGCGAGGGTATCGCTGCCGACGGAGATCGAGGCGGTCGGGAGCGGATATCGGGTGCGGGTGCGGACCTCGTCGAGTGCGGTTTTGCCGCAGAGGCCGCAGGCGCTGGTGGTGACGAAGTTGCGGCCGCGGACGGGGGTGGGGGTGCGCAGGTGGACGTCGAGGACGTTGTAGGTGTTGCGACCGTCCTCGTCGGTGCCCGCGCAGTAGCGGGCGCTGACCACATCCTCGGCGGTGTGAATGATGCCTTCGCCCAATAGGAATCCGTGGACGAGTTCGATATCGCTGCCGGGGGTGCGCATGGTGACGGTGAGCGACTGGCCGTCGAGGCGGATTTCCAGGGGCTCCTCCACGGCGAGTGAATCCGGGCGCTCGACAATGCCGTTGGGGGAGATGCGGCGCATCCGTCTGCGGGCGGTGACTCTACTCACGATTGCGCCTCTCCACGTTCGGTTCGGTCGTGCGCGGTGTGTGCTGCGACCTGGTTCGCTCGCTGGGGTTGCTCATGTGGGCTGTCCGGTATGGACGTGTGGTTCGACTCGGATGGTCACGGCTTTGGACACTGGTGTATTCGACCGTGCCGCAACGTGATCCAGCGGAACCAGCGGGTTGGTTTCGGGATAGTAGGCGGCGGCATTACCGCGCGGGGTGGAGTATTCGACGATGCGGAAGCCGGTCACCTTGCGTTCGGTGGCATCGGTCCATTCGGAGATCAGATCGACCAGATCACCGTCCACGAAACCGAATTCGGTGATGTCGTCGATGTGCATCAGGATCACCTTGCGGCCGCCGTGTACCCCGCGGTAGCGGTCGTCGAGGCCGTAGATGGTGGTGTTGTACTGGTCGTGGCTGCGCAGGGTCTGCAGGATCAATCGGCCCTCGGGCACCGGGACCCAGCTCAATTCGTTGACCGCGAAATTGGCTTTGCCAGTGGCGGTGCGGAATTCGCGGGAGTCGCGCGGCGGGTGCGGTAGCACAAAGCCGTTGCGCTGCCGGACTCGCGTGTTGTAGTCGGCACAGCCGGGTACCACCCGGGCGATCGCGTCGCGGATTTTGTCGTAGTCGTGCTGATACTGCGCCCACGGCACCGGGTGATCGGCGCCGAAGAGGGTCTGGGCGAGTTCGCAGACGATGGCGACTTCGCTGCGCAGTTGATCGCTGACCGGCTGCAGGCGGCCGGTGGACAGATGCACCATCGACATCGAATCCTCCACTGAAACTTGCTGTTTCGTGCCGTTCCGGAGGTCGAGGTCGGTGCGTCCGAGAGTGGGCAGGATCAGTGCGGTGCGACCGTGCACGATATGGCTGCGGTTGAGTTTGGTCGAGACGTGCACGGTGAGCGCGCAGCTGCGCAGGGCGGCCTCGGTGACCTCGGTATCGGGGGTGGCGGAGACGAAATTGCCGCCCATGCCGAAGAACACCTTCGCGGTACCAGCGCGCATGGCTTTGATGGCTTCGACGGTGTCATAGCCGTGGTGGCGTGGGCTGGTGATGCCGAATTCGCGGTCGAGTGCGTCGAGGAAGGCATCGGGCATCTTCTCCCAGATGCCCATGGTGCGGTCGCCTTGGACGTTGGAGTGGCCGCGGACCGGGCACACACCGGCGCCGGGCTTGCCGATCATGCCGCGCAGCAGTAGCAGATTGACGGCTTCCTCGATGGTGGCGACGCCGTGGCGCTGCTGGGTCAGCCCCATCGCCCAGCAGATGATCACGTTCTTCGATTCGGCCAGAAGTGTTGCGGTGCGGTGTAAGTCGTCGTCGGACAGGCCGGTCGCGGTGCGGACGGTGGCGAGATCGACAGCACGTACGTTCTTTTCGTATTCGGCGAAGCCAGCGCAGTGGGCGTCGACGAACTCGCGGTCGACCACCGTGCCGGGCGCGCGGTCCTCGGCTTCGAACAGGAGTTTGCCCAGGCCCTGGAACAGCGCCATATCGCCGCCGAGGCGGATCTGCAGGAAATCGTCGGCGATGGCGACGCCGCTGGTGAAACCCTTGACGGTTTGCGGGTCGCGGAAGCCGAGCAGTCCGGTCTCCGGCAGCGGGTTGACCGCGATGACCTTGGCGCCATTGGCCTTCGCGGCCGCCAGTGCGCTGAGCATGCGCGGGTGATTCGTGCCCGGGTTCTGGCCCGCGACGATGATCAGATCGGCCTTGGTGAAGTCATCGATCGAGACCGAACCCTTGCCGATGCCGATCGAGGTGGTCAGTGCGGCGCCGGAGGATTCGTGGCACATATTCGAACAGTCCGGCAGATTGTTGGTGCCGAAGCTGCGGACCAGCAGTTGATACAGGAATGCGGTCTCGTTGGCGGTTCGGCCGGAGGTATAGAACAGGGCCTCGTCCGGGGAGGACAGGGCATGCAGGTGTTCGACGATGAGCCGGTAGGCGTCATCCCACTCGATCGGGGAGTAGTGCGTATCGCCGGGGCGGAGCACCATCGGGTGGGTGAGTCGGCCCTGCTGGCCCAGCCAGTAGCCGGATTTGCCCGCCAGTTCCTCGATCGAGTGCGCGGCGAAGAATTCGGGGGTGACGGTGCGTAGTGTCGCCTCCTCGGCGACAGCCTTGGCACCGTTCTCACAGAACTCCGCCGGACGACGGTGCCCCGTAGGCTCCGGCCAGGCACAGCCGGGGCAGTCGAAACCGTGCACCTGATTGACCCGGGCCAGCGTGCGGGTGGTCCGGACGACACCCATCTCCTCGACCGCGCGTTTCAGCGCAACGGCCACGGCGGTCACGCCCGCGGCCTGCTCTTTCGGCGGGGTCACGGTCAGGGCGGACTCGTCGATGTCCTGTGTCGGTCCATTGCGGTGCATGCTGGACATTGTCCACACCGCACGAATTTTGTCGCGGGCAACCTTACCCCGATCCTGGGCCGCCGCGTTCGTAGCTGCGCCGCGTTCGTTGGATTCCTGGTCGGATACTGTTCCCCGACACCGGAAGTCGCGCCGGAGGAGTATTTCGCATCCACCGGGGAACTCGACGAAATCGACGGTACGAATACCGTGCGGTTCCGAGTGGATGGGCGACGACGTGACCAGTGACACCGGCAGGTTGCGGGCCGCGCTGCCCGCCTACGATATCGGCGCCCAGGTCGGCAGGGGTGGATGCGGTGTGGTGCTGGCGGGCACGCACCGGCGGTTGGGCCGACCGGTCGCCATCAAACAGATTCCACCGCAGTTCGCGCACGATGAACAGGTGCGCCGCCGGTTCGTCGCCGAGGCGCGAATTCTCGCGGCCATTGATCATCGCCATGTGGTGCGGGTTTTCGACTACATCGAGAAGGATGAGCTGTGTCTGCTGGTCATGGAATATCTGCCGGGCGGCACCGTCGGCAGCCGATTCGCCACCGAGGGGTTCGACGCGGCGACCGCGGTCGCCGTCGGGCTGGCCTGTGCGGCGGGACTGGAAGCAGCGCACCGCCACCGGATTCTGCACCGTGACGTCAAACCGTCGAATCTCATGTTCGGCACCGGCGGTGCGATCAAACTGACCGATTTCGGCATTGCCGAGATCGTCGGTGGTGACCAGACCCTGGTCACCAGGACCGGCGCGATCGTCGGCACTCCGTCCTATATCGCGCCGGAGCAGGCGCGCGGACAGCCGCTTTCCCCCGCGACCGACATCTACGCGCTGGCCGCCATGCTCTATCAGCTGCTGTCCGGTGTGTTGCCCTTCCCGCCGAGCGATGACCACCTCGCAACGCTTTTCGCCCATGCCTTCGGCGATCCCATACCCCTCACCGAGGTAGCGCCCGGTGTTCCCGGACCGATCGCCGATGTGGTGATGCGCGGCCTCGCGACCGATCCCGCCGACCGCTTCGACACCGCCGAACTCTTCGGCATCGCGCTCGCCGAACTCGCCGCCTCCTGCTGGGGCGGCGATTGGCTGACTCCGGTGGGTATCCCGGTGATCGGCGCCGACACGATTGTGGCCGCCGCGACCGGGGGTGCACGGCGGGCGGGTGCGGCGATACCGGGACCGGGAGGTGCGCAGGGTTATGGGACGGTGGTAGGGCCGATTTCACCGGTGACCGGCGAGATCGCTGCCGGACCGCATCGTCCCCCGATGGGCCGAGTGCGGCCGCGGTACGGGTTGCAGGACCAGGGTGTTCGGCTGGCTGATGTCGATCGGCGCGATCTGGTGCCCATTCGGGATGTCGTCACGTTCGCTTCGCCTTGGCTACCGCTGCTCGCGGGAGCGTTGTGTGCGGCGGGTGCCTGTGCGGTCGCGGTGCTCGGGCTCGGTGCATCCACGGCCGGCGGAGATCTGGTACCGGGCGCGGTCACCATTGCCGGTGTTGATCCGACGAGGTCGAATCCGATCGATATCGATCTGTCCGAGCCGATTCCAGTGCAAGTCAATGGGATCGACGTCGATTCGGCTTCGCTCACAGTGCATGTGGTCGGTGTGCGGTTGGGTGGAGATCCGGTGCCGCTGCAGCCCGGTGGCGCGGTTGTATTGCCCGATCCGGTCGACCGGCATGTATTGGCGGGCGATCTCGACGGCGAGCTGACTCTGCTGCGCAACGGTACCGAGATCGCGACGCAGCGAGTCGAACTGCATACGACGCAGCGTCCGACGCTGACCGCCGCTTCGGCCGTGATCGTGATCCTCGCGTTGTTCGCCGCCGCCTACGTGGAGTCCAACGCCCGGACACTGCGTCGTGGCCACGGTGGAATCGCCAATTTCATCGGTCTGTGCGCGAGTTCGGCCATGCTGGCCGGGGCGGTCGCCGGTGGTGCCTGGATTCTCCGGGGTACCCCGCCGACCGTCGCCACACTGGCCGTCAGTGGGGTACTCGCCGCTGGCGCGGGCGTTGCGGTCGCATTCGGCGCACGGCGGATCGGCGAGCGGCGCAGGCTCCTTCGCCGCGCACGGCGGGAAGATCGCTGAGTGTCCTAGCGGCAGAACGGTCCGGTGCGGTTCGGTTCGATGAATCCGCGCGGATTCGGCCGAGATCGACAGATGCGGTGGGAAGCCCCGTGCGGCACGTCTTCGCAGGGCAAGCGATCCGCTCAGGAACGGCGGCCCTTACCAGTGGCTTCCGTCGGATGCTTGGGGTCGTTCTCGGACCGGTAGGTGATGATTCGCTGGCCTATGCGCAGGCTCCAGCCGGGCGACAGTTCGATCGGGGCGGTGCCGACGCGCGTCCAGTCATCATCGCCTGGGGCCGCGATGAAAGTTCCCGCGGGAGTGGCGGCATCGCGGACGTAGACCTTGCCGCGGTCGACCGAGACGTAGGCGTGCACGCGGGAGATATGGCGGTCACGAGGGACGGTGATGGGCGTGGCCGTCGCGGCACGTACCGCCTCGTCGATCGTCGGACTTCGACCGACAACATACGCCCGGTCCAGCGGATATGCCGCACCGTCCTCGAGAATCAACGCACCGGCGACCGGCCCCGGACTCTCCGGATCGCCCGCGCCGCCAACCGGCCGCAGCGGTCGCGGTCGTTGCCCTTGCAATGGCGGGATCTTGTGCAGCGCAATAGGTTCGGGCCGTAACGATGCACCTGCCCGCGACCCACCGGACTCCGCACGCTCGGCAGCGGACATAGCCTGGGTACTGACGTCCTGCGGTGTCGCTACCTCCCCGGACCCGGACTCCGCCGTCCGCCCCTTCGCGGATGCCGCAGCCTGCTCGACGACCGGCGACTCCGCCGATGCCCCCCGACTCGTTTTTTCGGTGGGCGCTCCGGACCGCGCGGAGGACTGCTGCGAAATCCCAGCAGACCCAGTTGATTGCGCCGAGTCGGCGGGCCCGGCCTTCTCGGTCCGCCCGTCCGGCGCGGAGGATTGCCGGGGGACGCCCGTAGCGCGCGCCGATCCCGTTTGTTGCGCCGAGCCTGCGGGTCTGTCCTTCGCGGCGGGTTCGTCCGGCGCGGCGGGCCTGATGGAGGACTGCCGCGGGACACCAGATCCGGTTGGTCGCGCCGAGTCGGCGGGTCCGGCCTTCTCAGTGGGCCCGTCCGGTGTTGAGGATTGCCGCGGAATGCCCTTAGAGCGTGCCGATCCAGTTGGCTGCGCCGCGCCAGCTGGTCCGGCGTTCGCCGTGGGCTCGTGCGACGCGGCGAACCGGACGGAGGAATGCCAGTAGGACTCGGCGGGCTGAGCGGAGCCGGTGGGGGTTCGCGTGGCGTCTGTGCGGCCCATCGAGGTGGGCTGAGATTTCGCGGTCGGGTCGAGGAGAGCTTCCAACCCGGCCGGTGCGGTTCGTGGCGGTTCGAGTGTCGTGCCGGGGGACGGGGACGGTCCGGTGGCGCGGCCTCGGGTCGCCGCGGATCTGCCCGTGCGTCGGACTGCGATATGCAGGGTGAAACCGCCGCCGGGGACGACACCGGCGCGTAGGTCGGTGCGTGGCAGTGCCTGCACCGGAAATGCGTCGTCCGCGCCGAGTGTGATCCGGCGCACGGGCTCTCGGATGATTTCGTCTACCCAGGTGAACGCGCGGGCCCCGGAAAGGCGTCGAGTTCCTTCCGCGCCCTGGATCTCCGCGGTCACCTGGCCACGCAGCAGGATCACGGTGCCGTCGGCAGTCGGCGCGACCACGCCGAACGGCGGTGGTTCGGAATTGCCGCCGAAAACCACCGCGGCCAGCCGCTGCGCGATCGCCGCGCCCGGATGCCGCGCATCGGCGACGGCCTCGATCGCGCCGAGTATCCGGTCGGTGGAGGGGGTTTCGCCCGCGAGATACACGACAACCGCACCGAAGCGTGCGATCAGACCATTGCCCGGTGCAATCCCCACGGTCGACGGGTTGCTCACCCGCGCCTCCTTCCCGGACCACTACCGGCGTCCAGCATAGAGCGTGCGATGCCCCCGAACCCTGCCTGCGACGAACAGCGAGCCCGGGCCCACAGTGATCCGTACCCGCGCTGATCGACGAAGAGGCGTGCATCACCCGACGTCGCCTCCGGATGCCTCCAGGCACGCGTCCCGCGAGCTCGGATAGCTCTGCGAGACCACGCGTACATCCTCAGCGAGCCAGTGCCCCGTCCACACAGATCGCTGCGCTACCCACTTCGGCTGCTCGCCGAGCGTAGTCACATGGCGGTCGATACGGCCTGGGCGACCACCATTCGACTACCGGCGACTGCCTCTGGCCCCAGGGGGGCGATACGGCAGGAGCTATGTGGACGCGGCGCTGGCGAACCCGTTGTGCGCGAGCTCACGGCCAGCCGGAGAATTCGGCTCGGTGCGCGGCCATCGGAATCCCGTGGCGGTCAGTGCCTGTCACCTGCAACTCGTCGTGACTCTGCGCAATCGGCCGACACACCCGGCGGCGCGGAATGATCCGTGCTGCTGGGGTGGGTAGTCCGGTGCACCGCGATCTGCCCGATCGCGGCGGGTGAGTCCGTGCGGCCGATCTGCCGTGCACCACCAGCCAGGTGGATTCCGTATCTCAGGCGGTGAACTCGGACAGGTGGTCTTCGAGCCAAGTGGTGAAGGGCCGGGCCGGGTGGTTGGTGAGGAGGGCGACGATGTCGGTGATCCGGGTAGGGACGCCGTCGCACCTACGCCAGTAGTCGAGGAGGCCGTCGGCGTAGCGGGCGGGGATGAATTCGGCCATCTCCTGTCGCCAGGCGTCGGGGGTGACGTGGGCGATGGTCGCGGTGCGGCCGGTGATCTTGTTGATCAGGTCGATCTGCTCGGTGAACGTCAATGTCTGCGGACCGGTGAGAGTATGGGCTACACCGCGGTGGTCCGGCTTGGTGAGTAGGGCATGGGCACACTCTGCGATGTCGAGTTCGTGGATCGGATCGGTGTAGGCATGGGGGTAGGGGAGGCTGACCGGGCGGTCGGCTTTGATCGCGAATGACCAGCCGCAGGCATTGCCCGCGAAGGCGCCGGGTCGCAGTACCGAGACGGTTATCGGTGCGTCGGTGAGTCCGAGTTCGGCGTCGAGATGCGATTTCGCGACCGGGTTGGTGGCGGCATCGGGATCGAGCACCGAGGACGAGGACAGCAGCACGATGTGGTTGACTCCGGCTTCGGTTGCGGCGGATGCGAATTCGGCGATGCATTCGGGCTCGGCGTAGAGGAACACCGAGGTGACGCCGTCGAGTGCGGCGGCGAAGGTGGCCGGGTTCCGCAGGTTGCAAGCGACGGCGGGCACGTCCGCGGGAAGCTGCTCGGGGCGGCCGGAGCCGATACGGACGGCATGGCCGTCGGCGCGCAGCAGGGACACGAGGTTGTTGGCGACCGCGCCGCGGCCTCCGGTGACGAGAATCATGAGAGTCCTTGGGTTGAAGGTGATTCAGTGCTGCTGTTCGGCCTGAGCGTGGCGCGGCAGCAGTCGCACCAGCCCGAGGCTGACCAGCGTGATGGCGGCGACGAACACCAGGCTGACGGTCAGCGCATGCGCCTGACCGGAGCCGACCGTGTGGAAGTACACCGTGGTGACCGCGGCCGCACCGATCGCATTGGCGAGTTGCTGGACGGCGGAAAGGGATCCGCTGCCGCTACCGGTCTCGGACGGGTCGATATCGCCGATGGTGACGACGAAGATGCTGCCGAAGCAGGTGCCCATACCGATGCCGAGCACCAGGATTGCCGCCGCGAGAGCCCAAGGGGCGATATCGATTCCGCCGGTCAGCACCAGCAAGAGCAGCAGGCCGCTGCCCGCCAGAGTGATCAGCAGGCCGATCAGGATGAGGTTGCGTCCGAGGGCGGTCAGCAATTGGTGCGCGGCGATCGAGGCGATGATGATGCCGACGGCGAGCGGGGCGAGACCGAGCGCGGCGTCGGTCGGGGTGTAGCCGAGACCGTTCTGCATGAACAGCGACAGCACATACAGCAGCCCGGAGACCGCGGCGAAAAATACGAGGCCGAGGATCAGACCAGAGGTGAAGCCCCGGTTCTCGAAGAGCGTCGGCTTGATCAGCGGGTTGGCCGCGGTGATCTGCCGAAGGGCGAACAGCACGAAGGAGGCGACTCCGGCTGCCAAGGCCGCGAAGGGCGCGCCGCTCCAGCCGTTGGCGGAACCGTCGATCAGTCCGAATAGCGTCCCGAACATGGCCGCCGCGAGCAGGAGGGCGCCGAGCGCGTCGATGGTGACGGTGCGGTCGCCGTCCTCGGCGGGCAGCAGGCGATGGGCGGCGGCGAATGCGAGGCCGCCGAGCACGATATTGATCAGGAACATGGCGCGCCAGCCGAGGCCGAGCAGATCGGCGTCGACGAGGAATCCGGCCAGGATCGGGCCGCAGACGCCGGACAGGCCGAGGCTCGGCCCGAAGACGCTGAATGCCCTACCCAACTGTTCGCGAGGGAAGGTACTGGTGAGGATGCCGAAACCCTGGGGTATCAGCAGCGCGCCGAAGGCGCCCTGGATCAGGCGCGCGGTAATGAGCGTGGCCGGATCGATGGCGAGACCGCAGGCGACCGAGGCGAGGGTGAATCCGGCAAGGCCGATCAGGAACAGCCGCCGTTTGCCGAAGCGATCGCCGAGTCGGCCGCCGACGACCAGCAGGACGCCGAGGGATAGGGCATAGCTCGCGCCGAGCCACTGGATCAGCGACGGCCCGCTGTGGAGATCTCGCGCGATGGTCGGCGCGGCGATATTGGTGATGGTCGAGTCGAGCAGGTCGAGAATGTCGGCCGCGAGTATTACCGCCAGTATCGCCCACATCCGGGCGCTGACCTGGGTATCTGGTTGCTGCGTGCGGGTGTTCATGTCCTTCTCCTGATGGGAGGAAATCGGAGCGAACAGGGATCGTGACGAACGTTGTTCGGTCGATGTAGACGCTAGATCACGAACGGCGTTCGTGTCAAACAATGTTCGTCAGCGCGTATGCTCGGCCCATGAGCGCCGTACCCGTCAGCCGCCGGGCCCGACCCGCGAAAGCACCCCTCAGCCGTGACGTCATCATCGAAACCGGCCTGCGCATCCTCGACCGCGACGGTCTGGCCGCCCTCACCATGCGTCGCGTCGCGCAGGACCTGGATACCGGCGCGGCCTCGCTCTACGTCTATGTCGCCAACCGTGACGATCTGATGGCCGCCATGCTCGATCACGTGCTCGGCACCGTCCCCGAGCCGACGGGCGACACCTGGCGTGACCGGCTCACGGCGCTGGTTGCGACGACCGTCGACGCGATGGCCAAACATGAGGGGCTCGCACTCGTCGCGCTCGGCGCGATTCCCACCAGCCCGAATGCCTTGCAGATCGTCGAGCGGCTGCTCGCCCTGCTCGCCGAGGGCGGGGTGGACGCACAGACCAATTCCTGGGCCGTCGACCTGATCTACCTGCACATATCCGCGCAGGCCGCAGAGCAGAGCGCGTACAACACCAAGGACACCAACGAGCAGGACTATGTCGCCGAGGTGAAACGGCGCTTCACGGCACTATCCGCCGATCGGTATCCGACGCTCATGGCGATGGGGGACCAGATGTTCTCGGGCGACGGCGACGAGCGGGCCCGGTGGGCGCTGCGTGCGCTGGTCAACGGCATCCTGGCGACTCCGGCCGAGTGAGGTCCGTGGGAGAATTGTCCATGCGGACGATTCGACCGGCGGTCGAGGACGACCTGCCGATACTGCAAGAAATCGAGCGCGTGGCGGGCAAACCATTTGCCGACATCGGCATGATGGCTGTCGCGGATGACGATCCGCCGTCACTGCAAACGCTGCGTGAGTTCCAACAGGCGGGCCGGGCCTGGGTCTATCCCGATGACACCGGCCGCCCGATCGGCTATCTGATTCTCGGGATCGTCGATGGCAATGCCCATATCGACCAGGTCTCGGTGGATCCGGACCATGCGGGTAAGCGGATCGGCAAGCGGCTCATCGACCATGCGGTGCAGTGGTCGAAAGCGCAAGGGCTACCGGCGATCACACTGACGACCTTTGTCGACGTGGCCTGGAACGGTCCCTACTATGAGCGCCTGGGCTTCCGCTTTCTGAGCGCCGCCGAAGAGACCGCCGAACTACGCGAAATCCGCGCCGCCGAGGCCGCGCACGGCCTCGACCTCTGGCCGCGCGCCGCGATGCGCGCCGAACTCGCCACCTGGCGGATGGACTGACCCGCGCCGCCCGACCATTCGGCCGAATGCGACGCCGAGCGTTGCGAACCTAATGCTGGTGCGCGAAGGCGGCTTCCGCTGCGGGCAGGGCCGCCGCGCGGTCCGCGGGGACCAGGCCGATGCGGGTGCGGCGGTCGAGCAGATCGTCGGTGTCGAGTGCGCCCTCGTGGGTGATGGCGAAGGCGAATTCGGCTGCGGTGACATCGATTCCGGGGGCGACGTATTCGGCGAGGGCGGGGTTCGCGGCAGCCGTTGCCAGCACGGTCGCCGCCTCGCTGCCGAAGCGTTCGATCAGCAGCGGCGGGGCGGCGATTCGGTCGCGGGCGGCGCCGGAGATCGCGCCCACCAGGGGAAGCTGCTTGGTGCGGCACGGGCCGGCGGCGAGGTTGCCCGTGGCTACCGCCGCGTCGACCGCGTCCTCGGCCATCTGGCGGTAGGTGGTGAGCTTGCCGCCGACAATGGTGATAACACCGGTCGGGGAGTGCAGGACCGCGTGCTGGCGGGAGATATCGGCGGTGCTGTTGTCGGCCGTCTTCAGCAGCGGGCGCAGTCCGGCATAGCTGCCGCGAATATCGCTGCGGGTCAATGGCTCTCGGAGGGCGGTATTGATGGTGTCGAGGAGGAAGTCGATTTCGGCTTCGGTGGGCTGGGGTTCGTCGGGGACCGGTCCCGGTGCATCCTCGTCGGTCAGGCCGAGGTAGACCCGCCCGTGCGCCGCCGGGAAGGCGAAGACGAAGCGGCTCGTACTGCCCGGCACCGGGACGGTCAGCGATGCGGTGAGCCCGCCGAATGATTCGGCATCGAAGACCAGATGGGTGCCGCGGCTCGGGCGCAGTTCGATGCTCGGGTCGACCTGATCGGCCCAGACGCCGGTGGCATTGACGACGGTGCGGGACCGGATGGCCATGGTCTCGCCGGTCGAGGTATCGCGGAGGGTGGCCGAATCCCCGGTGACGTCAAGGGCTTCGACGCGGGTGAGGATGGTTGCGCCTTGCGCGGCAGCGGTGCGGGCCAATGCCACCACCAGTCGCGCGTCGTCCACCAGCTGTCCGTCCCAGGCCTGCAGCCCGCCGCGCAATCCTTCGCGGCGCACAGTCGGTGCCAAGCGCAGCGCCTCGGCGGCGGCGACTCGACGGGAACGCGGCAGTGTCGCGGGCGAAGTGCCCGCACTGCGCCGCAGCACATCGCCAGCGACGAATCCGGCGCGGATCAACGCACGCTGTGCCACACCGATTTCCGGAAGCAGCGGCACCAATTGCGGCAGTGGCCGCACCAGATGCGGTGCCGTGGTGGCGATCAGGATGCCACGCTCGACGGCGCTTTCGTGCGCGATGCCGACCCGCCCGCTGGCCAGATACCGCAGCCCGCCGTGCACCAGCTTCGAACTCCAGCGACTCGTACCGAACGCCAGGTCGTGCCGTTCCACCAGCACGGTTCGCAGTCCGCGGGACGCGGCATCGATGGCCGCGCCGACACCGGTCACGCCGCCGCCGATCACCAGCACATCGATATCGATACCGTCGCCGAGCACCTGTAGCTCACGCGCCCGGCGTCCGGCGTTCAGCGCGGAATTTCCACGGGCAGCGGCCGAATTCGCAGTCATCACAATCCCTTTCCGGTGGCGGACGGACCGCCGGTGCGCAGGTGTTCGGTCATTGGAGCGGCTTGTCGGTCGTCGCGGGTCCGCCGTCGGGAGCGAGGTAGCCGTCGATCGCGCGGGTCAATTCCGCATCCAGTGCCGCTCCGGCCAGCAGCGGGGCGACCGTACCCGCCGACTGCACCGCCGATTGCGCGATCAGCAACAGCATTGTCGCCATCTGTTCGGGCTCGCCCGCGCGGATGGAGCCGTCCAGGTGGCCGTCCCGGATGCCCGCGGTGAACAGTTCGATCAGGGCGCGTTGATTGCGGCCGAGGCGGCCGAAGACATAGGTGAGCATCAGGTCGGTATCGGTACGGAAGATCTTGCCGAACAACGGATTCGAGCGAATGGTCGCCGCGCCCCCGACGATGCCCTCGACCATGCGGGCGCGCGCGTTACCCGTGCTCGGCATGGCCGCGGCGACGATCGCGCGCAGTTCGCGCACCAGCAGTTCGGCCACTAGCGATCCGGTATCCGGCCAGCGCCGGTAGACGGTCGGCCTGCTGACCCCGGCGCGGCGGGCCACCTCGGTGAGGGTGGTGCGGCGCACCCCGAACTCCTCCACGCAGGCCCGGGCGGCGTCGAGGATCGCGAGATCGGTTGCCGCGAGCGCGTCGACGGGGGCGGACTCTGCGGAGGCAGTCATCGGGTGTCACCACCGGGTATCGGCGGCACCGTCGCAGCGGTGCCGGAAGCGGGTGTCTGTTCGTTACTGCTTGACAGTCTATGTCAAACTGTAACGCATGGTCGAGACGCATCAGCACACATCCTCCAGCGAGGCGGCCGCCGCAATCCCGGGCGCGCCGGAGCACGCGGCGAGTATGGTTTGGGACGCCTGGGGCATCCCCGCCGGACACAAGCCGCTCTCGGCTTCGATTCGAACCCTGCTGTCGCAGGTATTCGGAGTCTCCGGCGACCCGGTGGCGCGCCGCGATGAGGGCGATGTGCCGCTACGCGAGTCGACGTTGACGCAGACTCAACGGGACGGGTTGGTCGCGGTGGTCGGCGTGGGCAGCATTTCGGTCGACCACCACGATCGTTTGCGGCATGCGGGCGGTAAGAGCACCCCCGATCTGCTGCGCCGCCGCGCCGCCGGCCCACAGGACGCGCCCGATGCGATCATCTTCCCCGCCGACCATGAGCAGGTGCTCGCCGTGCTGGCCTACTGCGCCGAGAATGCCATCGCGGTGGTGCCCTTCGGCGGCGGTACCAGTGTGGTCGGCGGCGTCGACCCGGTCCGGGGTCGCTTCGATACCGTCATCGCGCTGGATCTGCGCCGCCTCGACGGCATTTCCGATATCGACCCGATCAGCGGCACCGCCACGCTCGGCGCCGGACTGACCGGCCCGCTGGCCGAGGAACTCCTTGCCGCCCATGGCCTTTCGCTCGGCCACTTCCCACAGAGCTTCGAATTCGCCAGCATCGGCGGTTTCGCCGCAACCCGGTCCTCCGGACAGGCCTCGGCGGGTTACGGCCGCTTCGATGACATGGTGCAGCGGCTCAAGATCGCCACGCCCAGCGGCACCATCGAACTCGGCCGCGCGCCCGCATCCGCCGCGGGCCCGGACCTGCGTGAACTGTTCGTCGGTTCGGAGGGGGCGCTCGGTGTGATCACCGAGGTAACCCTGCGGGTGCATCCCGTACCGGAAACCATTGGCTACCAGGCCTGGTCGTTCCCGGACTTCGAAACCGGCGCCGCCGCACTGCGCTCGGTGGTGCAGGCGGGTGCCGCACCGACCGTGCTCCGGCTCTCCGATGAGGTCGAGACCGGCATCAACCTGGCTCGGTCCGCCGATATCGGAGGTGAGTCGGTTGCGGGTTGTCTGGCCATCACCACGTTCGAGGGCACCGAGGCGCATGTCGCGGCCCGCAGCGCTGAGGCGGGCGCACTGCTCGCCGCGGCGGGCGGGACCGCGCTGGGACAGACCCCGGCTCGGGAATGGGAGCACGGCCGTTTCGCCGCACCCTATATGCGCGATGCCCTGCTGGATGTCGGCGTGCTCTGCGAAACCTTGGAGACCGCGACCACCTGGTCGAATTTGGCCGAGCTGAAGGCGAAGGTCACCGCGGCACTGACGGATTCGCTCGGCGGTCAGGGCACCCCGCCGCTGGTGATGTGTCACATCTCGCACACCTATCCGACCGGTGCCTCGCTGTATTTCACCGTCATCGCCAAGCAACTCGACGACCCGATCACCCAGTGGTCCATCGCGAAACGGGCCGTCGGCGACGCGATCGTGGCCGCGGGCGGCACCATCACCCATCATCACGCGGTCGGCACCGACCATCGCCTTTGGATTCCCGATGAGATCGGCGATCTCGGCGTGCGCGTGCTGCGCGCGGTGAAGCGGGAATTGGACCCGGTGGGCATCCTCAACCCTGGAAAGCTGGTCCCGTGACACAGGATTCGTCCCGTCCGGTGCGCGCGGTCACCGTCGTGACCAATCCGCAGTCCGGCGTCGGCAAGGGCGGCGATGTGGCTGCGGCCGCGTTGGCCCGCTTCGCCGCACGCGGTGTCGAGATCACCGAGGTGCGTGCGCCTTCGGCCGCCGAATCGGTACGTCTGGTGCGGGATTCGATCGCGGGCAGCGCCCGGCCGGACGCGGTGGTCTGTATCGGCGGTGACGGGTTGATGAATGTGACGCTGGAAGCGCTCGCGCAGACCGGCGTACCGCTCGGCCTGATCCCCGCGGGCACCGGCAATGACCTCGCACGGGAAATCGGTGTGCCCACCGACGATCCCGTCGCGGCGGCCGATCTGGTGCTCGGCGGCCGCACCCGCGGCATCGACCTGGGCCTGATCGAATCGCCGACGCCCGGATACACGCCCAAGTGGTTCGCCACCGTCACCGGTACCGGATTCGACGCACGAGTCACCTTGCGCGCCAACGATATGCGCTGGCCCAGAGGTCCGCTGCGCTACACCGTCGCCGCGCTGGCCGAAATCTCGGGCCGCTTCACCGTGCCCTATCGGATCGAGCTGTCCGGCGTCGTGCCCGGCGCGCTCGACAATCCGGATTCCGACACCGTGATCGAGACCGATGCGGTCATGGTGGCGATCGGCAATACCCGCACATATGGGGGTGGCATGCTGGTCTGTCCGGACGCGGTGATGGATGACGGTTTCCTGGATCTCACCGTCGTCGGCGCGGTTTCCCGACGGGATATGCTCCGTCTGCTGCCCGCACTATCGGCCGGTAAACGGATCGATCATCCGAAGTCCAAGCAGTACCGCGTCGCGCAGGTCACGCTCACCGCCCCCGGTGCCCCGGCGACCGCCGACGGTGAGCCCGCCGGCACGCTCCCGATCACCCTGCGCGCGGTGCCCGGTGCACTGACCGTGCTGGTCCCATGATCATGAGAACGACGTCCGCACTCGTCACACCGCGAAGCTGACCCGACCCAGCCGGTCGATGGTGGTCCGATCGGCGATCACCATCGATGCGGGCGCGGGCCGCGGGAGATCTCCCGTGCCGACGGCGCGCATGAGGCGGTCCCAGCGGCGGCAATGCAGCGTGAAGAAGAACGGATTGATGCGCCGACCGCGCGCGTGCTGACCGGCGCGCGCTGTTCTGGCAGGCACATCGAGCAGGATGACGTGCACTTCCCGGCCATAGCGCGCCGCCCACCGGCCGATCGAACGTCTGGCCCACCCGAAGGTGGCGCAGTCGTGGATGACGACCGGCCCGGCACCGTCCCGCAGTGCGGCTCTGATCCCGCGGTAATGCGCGATGTGCACCACCGGCCGCCACAACGGGTACGGCAGCCGACCGAGCCTGCGCCGCCAGCGATTTCGCGAATGGTGCGAGTCGAGCACCACCGAATCCGCTGGCCCGCGCGGTGGTCGCTCGGCATCGGCCTCGGCGCCGAAGAACAGCCGCAACGCCGTACTCTTACCCGCGCCCGGCACTCCGGCCACTACCAATGCCGCCGTCGCGGGATACCGCAACTCCTCGATGGTGCGTCCGCGCAGATCGTGTACGGAGGTCGGTGCGAATACCCGAACATCGGGTATTCGCGGTTGCGAACCCGGATAGGGCGAATCGAGCGGAGGGTTCACCTCTTCCAGGCTCCTCAGCCGACGCCGCCCCGACAACCGGGAAAACCCTGATTCTCGCTGTGTATTTCCTGAGCGGAGCAGGGCGGGCGAGGCTCGGTCTCGGCGCGCGGTGTTCGCCACGCCGTAGGGCCGCTGCCTGCGCATTCAATGGCGACCTCGAACCGGCTGGAAGCGACAGCCGCGGCGCCGCGGATGGAAGGCGCGATGAAGCTGAGAATTACTTGTGGATTCGGAGCTCGAGCCGTTTTGGGCGGTAAGCTCTCCAGGTGTAGGCGGAGTGTTCGGTGTCCCTCATCCACCGAAGACTCCGCCTTTTTCTGTGCGCTGGCCCTTTTAGGAGCTCGGCCGGCACCACCACTAGAATGCCGGGGTGACCAGCGCAGCCTCTGACAACCCGCGTAATCGTGCCGATGCCCTCCCCAAGAGCTGGAACCCCAGCGAGGTGGAGGCCGAGATGTACGAGCGCTGGGTAGCGGCTGGCTACTTCGCCGCCGACACCGCCAGTGCCAAGCCCGGTTACTCCATCGTGCTGCCGCCGCCGAACGTCACCGGCAGCCTGCACATGGGCCACGCGCTCGACCACACGCTGATGGACACTCTCTCGCGCCGCAAGCGCATGCAGGGCTATGAGGTGCTGTGGCTGCCCGGTATGGACCACGCGGGCATCGCCACCCAGACCATTGTGGAAAAGCAGCTCGCGGTGGACGGCAAGACCAAGGAAGACTTCGGCCGCGAACTGTTCATCGAGAAGGTCTGGGACTGGAAGCGCGAATCCGGCGGACAGATCCAGTGGCAGATGCGCGCGCTCGGCGACGGCGTCGACTGGAGCCATGACCGCTTCACCATGGACGACGGGCTCTCGCGCGCCGTGCAGACCATTTTCAAGCGGCTCTATGACGCTGGCCTGATCTACCGCGCCGAGCGCCTGGTCAACTGGTCGCCGGAACTGCGCACCGCCATCTCCGATATCGAGGTCAAGTTCGAGGATGTCGAAGGCGAGCTGGTCTCGCTGCGCTATGGCTCGCTCGAAGATGATGAGCCGCATGTGATCGTGGCCACCACCCGGGTGGAGACCATGCTCGGCGATACCGCGGTCGCGGTGCATCCGGAGGATCCGCGCTATCAGGATCTGATCGGCACCACCCTCGAGCATCCGATCACCGGACGTCAGATCCCGATCATCGCCGACGATTACGTCGATCCCGAATTCGGCACCGGCGCGGTGAAGATCACCCCCGCGCACGACCCCAACGACTTCGAGATGGGCCTGCGGCACAACCTGCCCATGCCGAACATCATGGACGAGCGCGGCCGGATCACCGGCACCGGAACCGAATTCGATGGTCTGGACCGGTTCGAGGCGCGGGTCAAGGTGCGCGAGCGGCTCGCCAGCGAAGGCCGGATCGTCGCCGAGAAGCGGCCCTACCTGCACAGCGTCGGACATTCCGAGCGCAGCGGCGAGGCGATCGAGCCGCGGCTTTCGATGCAGTGGTGGGTCAAGGTGGAATCGCTGGCCAAGGCGGCCGGTGACGCGGTTCGCAACGGCGACACCGTGATCCACCCGACCAGCCAGGAGCCGCGCTGGTTCGAATGGGTCGACAATATGCACGACTGGTGCATCTCCCGGCAGCTGTGGTGGGGCCACCGCATCCCGATCTGGTACGGCCCCGAGGGTGAGGTCGTCTGCGTCGGTCCGGATGAGACCGCGCCCGAGGGCTGGGTGCAGGACCCGGACGTGCTCGACACCTGGTTCTCCTCGGGCCTGTGGCCGTTTTCCACCATGGGCTGGCCGGACTCCACCGAGGAACTCCAGAAGTTCTATCCCACAAGCGTTCTCGTCACCGGCTACGACATTCTGTTCTTCTGGGTGGCCCGGATGATGATGTTCGGCACCTTCGTCTCCGACGATCACGTGCTCACCGCGGGCAAGGGCGGCGCGAAGCAGGTGCCGTTCCAGGACGTGTTCCTGCACGGCCTGATTCGCGATCAGTACGGCAAGAAGATGTCGAAGTCGCGCGGCAACGGCATCGACCCGCTGGACTGGATCAACGCCTACGGCGCGGACGCGCTGCGCTTCACCCTGGCGCGCGGCGCGCAGCCCGGTGGCGACCTCTCGGTCGGCGAATCGCATGCACTCGCCTCGCGCAGCTTCGTGACAAAGCTGTTCAACGCCACCAAGTTCGCGCTCATGAACGGTGCGAAGCCGGGTGTGCTGCCCGATCGCGCCGAGCTCACCGATGCCGATCGCTGGATCGTCGACCGGCTCGAACAGGTTCGCGCCGAGGTGGATTCGGCATTCGACGCCTACGAGTTCGGTAAGGCCTGCGAGGCGCTGTACCACTTCGCCTGGGATGAACTGTGCGACTGGTACCTGGAGCTGACCAAAGTGCAGTTCGCGGCCGACGGTGCGCGGGCCGAATCGACCAGCATCGTGCTCGGCAATGTGCTCGATTCGGTGCTGCGGCTGTTGCACCCGGTCATCCCGTTCGTCACCGAATCGCTGTGGCGGGCACTGACCGGCGGTGAATCGGTTGTCATCGCCGCGTGGCCCGCGGCCACCGGTGTGGCCGCGGATGCGGCTGCCGCGCAACGGGTTTCGGACGGACAGCGGTTGATCACCGAGATCCGCCGCTTCCGCAGCGACCAGGGGCTGGCCGATAAGCAGAAGGTGGCGGCCAAGCTGATCGGCCTCGACGCCGCTGGCCTCACCGAACTGCACGATTCGGTGACCAACCTGGCCCGACTCACCGAACCCGGCACCGATTTCGCAGCGACCGCTTCGCTCGAGGTCCGGCTGAGCGCGGCCACGGTGACGGTGGAACTCGACACCTCCGGCGCGGTCGACCTGGACGCCGAACGCCGCCGCCTGGAGAAAGATCTCGCCGCGGCCGAGAAGGAATTGGCAACCACTACGGCCAAACTCGGCAACGAGGCCTTCCTGGCCAAGGCGCCGGATCAGGTGGTCGACAAGATCAAGGGACGTCGCGATGTCGCCGAGGCCGAGGTGGCCCGCATCGGTGCCCGGCTCGCGGAACTGAGTGGCAAATGAACGACGAACCGGAGCCGCAGTACGCGGACGACGAACATCCCAAGGCGCGGCTCGGCTCCGGGCCGTCCCCGGTGGATCTGGCCGAAATGGCATTGGTCGAGGCGGAATTGGACCAACGCTGGCCGGAGACCAAGATCGAGCCATCGCTGACCCGCATCGCCGCGCTGATGGATCTGCTCGGCTCGCCGCAGCAGAGCTATCCGGCCATCCACGTCGCGGGCACCAATGGCAAGACCTCGGTGACCCGCATGATCGATGCGGTGCTGACCGCGCTGCACCGGCGCACCGGCCGGATCACCAGCCCGCATCTGCAGTTGGCCACCGAGCGGATCAGCATCGACAACGTGCCGATCACCCCGGCCAAGTACGTCGAGACCTACCGCGAACTGCTGCCGTATATCGAGATGATCGATAAGCAGTCCGCGGCCGCCGACGGTCCGGCCATGAGCAAGTTCGAGGTGCTCACCGGCATGGCCTATGCCGCCTTCGCGGAGGCGCCAGTGGATGTGGCCGTCGTCGAGACGGGGATGGGCGGCCGCTGGGACGCGACCAATGTCATCGACGGACAGGTCGCGGTGATCACACCGATCGGCCTGGACCACACCGACTACCTCGGCGACGATCTCGCCTCGATCGCGGCGGAGAAGGCCGGAATCATCAAGTGCGCGCCGGAGAACCTGATTCCGCGCGACACCGTCGCCATCATCGCCGAACAGGCGCCAGAGGCCATGGAGGTGCTGCTGCGCCGGGCCGTCGAGGTCGATGCCGCGGTGGCGCGCGAGGGTTCGGAGTTCCGGGTGCTGGCCCGCCAGATCGCGGTCGGCGGCCAGCAGCTGGAATTGCAGGGCCTCGGTGGCGTCTACGACGAGATCTTCCTGCCGCTGCACGGTGAGCACCAGGCGCGCAATGCGGTGCTCGCGCTGGCGGCGGTGGAGGCGTTCTTCGGTGCGGGCGCCGAGCGGCAGCTCGATATCACCGCGGTCCGCGCGGGTTTCGCCAGCGTCACCAGTCCGGGCCGGATGGAGCGCATGCGCAACGCCCCGACCATCTTCATCGACGCCGCGCACAATCCGGCGGGCGCGCAGGCGCTGGCCGCGACGCTGACCGCGGAATTCGACTTCCGCAAGCTGGTGGGCGTCGTCGCCGTGCTCGGTGACAAGGATGCGGCGGGCATTCTAGAGGCGCTGGAGCCGGTGCTGGACGAGATCGTGGTCACCAGCAATGGTTCGCCGCGCGCCATGGATATCGAGCGCCTGGCCGACCTCGCCGTACAGCGCTTCGGCGATGAGCGGGTGGTCACCGCCGAGACCCTGCCCGATGCGCTGGAAACGGCCATCGCCATCGCCGAGGAGGTCGGCGATTCGGGCGAAATGGTCTCGGGCGCGGGGGTTGTGGTGACCGGATCGGTGGTCACGGCGGGCGCGGCCCGCGCCCTGTTCGGGAAGAGCCCGGCATGAGCGTCAGGCCCGGAGGAGGCAGCGTGCGTAACCACGGAGGGTCCCGCGAACGCCGCAATGAACACGGCGTGAGCGTCAGGCCCGGAGGAGGCAGCGTGCGTAACCACGGAGGGTCCCGCGAACGCCGCAATGAACACGGCGTGAACGTTGGGCCGGGGTCCGGATGCGGCAGCATGGGTGGGAACGTGGGGCCTGCGAATGCCGAGAAGGAGACAGCGTGACCGAGACATCCGGCGACGCCGCTGAGCCCGAAGGGACCGACGGCGCACCGCAGGTTCCACCGCCCGCCACCGATCCGTGGAAGGGACTGCGCGGTGTCATGGCGGGCACCCTGATCCTGGAAGCGATCACGGTGCTGCTGGCACTGCCCGTCGTCGCGTCCGTCGGCGGGGGAGTCGGCTGGTTCTCGGGCAGCTACCTCGTGGTCCTGGCCCTGGTGATGATCCTCGGCGCCGGACTGCAGCGCCGCCCGTGGGCCATCCCGTTCAACCTCGCCCTGCAGGTGCTGTTGATCCTCGGCGTCTTCGTCCATCTGTCCATCGGCGTCATGGGCGTCTTCTTTGCCGTGGTGTGGGGTTTCATCCTGGTCCTGCGCGCCGATGTCAAGCGCCGAATGGAACTCGGCCTGCTCCCCAGCCAGCGCATCGAAGGCTCTTCATAGCTCCGGTTCGGTAACCCGGGGTACCGCCCATTAGGCTGTGCGCCGTGACTGAGCAGACGTTGGTACTCATCAAGCCGGACGGTGTGGCCCGTGGCCTCGTCGGTGAGGTGCTGGCCCGGATCGAGCGCAAGGGGCTGAAGATCGCCGCCCTCGAGCTGAAGCAGGTATCCGAAGAAGTGGCGCGTGGCCACTACGCCGAGCACGCCGAGAAGCCGTTCTTCGGTTCTTTGATCGAGTTCATCACCTCCGGCCCGGTCGTCGCGGCCATCCTGGAGGGCCCGCGCGCCATTGCCGCGTTCCGTCAGATCGCCGGTGGCACCGATCCGGTCGAGAAGGCCGTCCCCGGCAGCATTCGCGGTGACTTCGCGCTGGAGACCCAGGAGAACCTGGTGCACGGCTCGGATTCGCCGGAATCGGCCAAGCGGGAAATCGCGCTCTGGTTCCCGGAGTTCCCGGCCTGATCCAGGGCTACGGCGTGAGCTGCGCGAACCGAGGGCACGGGCGGCCTCGCCGCGGGCCGGAGCCGAGCGCAGCGAGGTGTAGTCGTGCGGCGATGGCAAGACGTCGCCGCACTGTGTGGGATACTGGCATTGGTTACTGACGATGCCGACTGTTCGCGCAGGTACGCGAACGATCGGTGCCGGACGGTAACCGGATGACACTGCGGTTCGATGCCGATCATCGCTGCCACGAACAACTGGCCTGTTGCTAGGGCCGGAGGTTCGCGTCGGCACGCTGGATGAGCGCTCGCGCCGTGGAGTTCAGCCAATAGCCAGGCGCCGCGTGACCAGTTAGCCCGACCGACGAACAAACATGGTGTTAACCGGGCATGCGGGGCGAGACCACTTGACCTTGCGCCAACCGCGTGAGGTGAACGGACAGTGCCCCCGCGTCGGCCGCGTCACTCCTGCCAGGAGGGACGCGCCCGGGGACCCGAGGAGACTTCGTGGCCGATCAAGAGCCGCTGGAAACAACATCACAGGATGCCGAACAATTGCCGGAGCGAATCCGAGTTCACGCGCTTGCCAAGCGGCTGGGGGTAACCAGCAAACGCATCCTGGCCAAGCTCGCCGAGTTGGGTGCCGATGCGCGTAGTGCGCAGTCGAACGTCGATCGAGCGGTAGCGGAATCGGTCCGCGAGGCGCTCGTCACCACCGAGCCGGCCGCCGAGGTGTCACAGGATGCCGAG
>NZ_JBEXLC010000127.1:0-26268 GCF_040609795.1 Nocardia sp. NPDC004604 | reverse complement strand
CAATGATTATGTAGATTATATATTAAAGAAATATCCTTATTATGATTTTATACAGCAACACGTTCATTTATCGACGTCGAGTTCGAAGATCTCGAGGCCGCCGAGGTGTGCGGTGCTGCCGACCGGAAAGTCCAAGGCGCTGATGCCGTAGAGCGGTGACCCGCCGACAACCATCACGTCGCGGGCAGCAGGCTGCGCGGAAGCGGCGAACGCCTCGGCCGTGACCGGCGGCGGGAACTCGTCATCCGTTGGGGCGTGCGCGCGTAGATGCGCCAGTGTGGCGGGCCAGTCGAGCACTCCGAGCGCGCGGTCGGACAACTCACGGTAGGCACACACGAATTTTTCGATCTCGGACAGCGTGTCGAACTGTTCGGCACTCAGCTTGGGCTGGTAAACGAACGGCTCGACGGATTCGCTCTCCGGGTCAGCCTGCTGGGGCGAAGGCGGGATTTCGGCCAGAGCGCGGCGCACGACAGCCTCCAGGTGAGCGAGATGCGCTTTGAGCGCGTCCTGCAACGGGACCCAATTCATCGCGAAGTGAATTGCACTGCGAAGGTCCAGCCACCGCCAAAAGAGGGCGCGGATGTCCGCCGCGGCCACGCCGAGGGACGCATGGTTCCACTCCTCGGGCGCAGAACCACGGGGGAAGTGCGGCCTGAGCCGATCCTCCAGCTCTTGCTGCTGGTTATTCAACAACTCGAGCTCAACCAAGCCGATGTCGTCGGCGACAACCCCGAACTCGCCGAGCTTCTGCTTGGTGTCGGTCAGGACCTCGCGGATACTCAGGTACCCCCACGCATGCTGGTCGAGCCGGGCGGCCACCTCGGCCAGCCAGTCGGCCTCGACGCCCCACGGCGCCACATCGGATGCGATGTCCGGTTGGGGCGCGTCCAACAAGTCGGCGAACGCTGCGGGTGTCGGTTCCCGACGCAGATGTGTATCCCGTGCCTCCGCTGCGAACTGATCGAGAACACGCGCCCGAGCCTCGGCCGGGGCCCACTCGTCGAGGATCTCGACCAACTTACGCAGGGAGGCGAGAGCAGGCGACGCTACCGCCTCGTACTCGTCGGCGACTTGCACCAATCGGAACAGGAGGTCGCGCCAACCCGCAAGGAGCTCAGCCGCGTGCTCGCTACCGAGCTCACGAGCCACGTCCTGAATCCTGGTCGCATGCTCCATTCCGTCAAGGTCGAACAGCTCCCGGAACTCTCGCATCGTGTCACTGAAGGGAACACTCGTCACCAGCGCGTCGAACCACAGGTAGCGGGTCACCGCGTCGACCAACTGCGAAACCTCGCCGCCGGCGGCCTCGCCAAGCCGCAGCCACGACCCGATCAGTTCCTCGCTCCGGCTCGGCCGCTCTGCAGTTCCGAGCATCCGCTGGAGTTCACCGAGCGTGTGGTTCACGCGAACGGTGTGCCGCCACAGCGCCATGGACGCCTGCGTGTCGGGTTCGGGGTCGGCATCGGCCGCGCGCTCCGCGTCGAGCAGAACGTCGAATATCTCGCATTGGTCGATCCAGGCGGCGAGCCAGCGTCCGAGGTCTGCGAGTCTGCCGGACCGCACGGCCTCGATCAAACCCACATCGTCGAGGCTCGCCACCGCGCCCTGGATCATGGCGATCGCAGCGCGCAGCCGATCTGGGTCGATCGGATGCGCGGCAGGCAGCCCGGTCAACTCGGCAATCCGCGACCAGGCCGAGTCCCGCTGTGTCGTGGCCTGTTCGAGCAGATCACCCGACTCGGGCCGGAGATCCGCATGTGCCAGCACGGCGATCCGCGCCACATGGTCCGCACCGGTGACTGTCGGGATGTACTCAGAGCCGGATTCCTCGAAATCTCCTTCTGAATCGACGTCCTCGCCGAATGGATCAACGCCGGCAGCTAGGTCGGCGAGGATCGAGTTGGCGGTTTCCTCCCCTTCCACATGAAGCTCTTCGGCACGCCGGGCGGCTGCCACGTGCGTCGGCGGGTAAACGGCGTGCACAGTGCCGTCGGCCTCGTAAACATCGACAGTGAAGCTCCGGCCTGACTGCTGATCGGCGGTCGGGCGGATATTCACGGCCACGCCCGCGATGTGTGAAAGGGCTGCGGTTACCGCGTCGACGACCGCGTTCTGCGCCACGGCAATCGACGTGATGTCCACGCTCCAGCCGTGACGGGTCAGCACGTCGCCCACGACTCGCTGCAGGTGCTGATCGGCCCCCTCACTGCCGAGCAGCACGGTGAATGCGTTCGACATGATCGACATCCGGGCCAAAGCGGACGTCACTGCGCCGTCGGGTGTCACTGCGTCCAACACAACGGTGCCCGACATCAAGACGGTCGCGCTGACAGAGATGTCACGCATCCCGGTGCGTGCGGTCACCTCAGCGCGCAAGTTACCCATTGCCCGGCGCAGCGGCTCGGTGTCGACGATGCCGTCGACACCGAAGGAGAACGCGACATCAGCGGCGAAGCGGTCGACGTCCGCGGCATCGGAGAGGATCGCGGTGGGTCGGCTCTGCACCGGGTTATGGCGCGGCCACTCCCTGTGGCCGGGGTCGGTGGACATCGCATCGCCAAGCTGCCGCGGGTCGTCGTGAAACGGCCTTGGCTGGGTCAGCATCATCGGGTCCGAGCGGTAGAAATCGATTACCAAACGAATGCCCTCGGCGGATGGAACAGCGGTCCACTCGTCGGCGTAATCGACGATGTGCCCCAACAATTCCTGCGGTATCGGCCCCGAACCCATGGCAATCCCGGCCCGGATACCCGCCTCACCCAGCGGCGTGAGATCCACGGTAACCGGCCGGTCCTTGCCTGCCGTCGCATTCGGATCGGACAGGACGATATCGGCCAGCTCCCGCACCGGCTGGATGTCCTCCTCCGACCAGCCCAACCGGTCCGCCAGCGTTGTGGCGGCGTCAGCAGTGCCACGGATCGATTCCCCGTCCGGCACCGGGCGCGGCGCGTCGACAACACCGGTGCGACGCAGGGTCCACTCTGCGACGAACCCTCCTTGCTCCTGAGGCGACACCCTCGCCCCGAGGGGCTCGAGGCTCTGCTGCGGCGACTCCGCGAAACCGGTAATCGCCAACGTCACGTTATGTTCGTCGTCGACAGTTATCGATGGCGTCAACTCCGGCTCGTTGGCCGGGATTTGCTCGAAGATGGCGTGCACTGCTCGGCGCGCCGCCAGCACCGCGCCCCGCGTCCACCCGTCGACGCGCTCGGACAGCGACAGTAGTGCCTGCGTTTCCGGGAGCAGCCGATCGAATCGTTTTGTCAGCTCGTCGTTTTCGGTCTGTGCGATATATCGGGCGCGATCATCGGATCCCAGCTCAACCGCACGATCGACAGTCCAGGGATAATTCCACCCCTGCGCCAGCGGGGCCTGCCTGGATAGCAGCAACGCATCGAGCCAAAGCCGATACACGTGGGATTCCGGGTCACCCGCGATGTATTCCTTCACGCCGGCCGCAAGCGCGTCCAGGCTCTCGAGGACGCGACTCCGGATTGTGGGACCGCCGATCAGCTCGTCCAGATCGACCAAGAACTGTGCGACGTCATGGCGCCCCTGTGCCTCATCGCCCGACGGCAACAGCTCGCCGTACTGATGGTCGCGGAAATCGGCTGCGCTCAACGGCTTTTGTCGCGGCGTGTACAGCCGCCACAGTACGTCCCAGACCGTACCCAACTGACGCCCGTGGCGTGCGATGTGGACAGCCGCCTCGGTCAGCGCCTCCTCCGGCAAGAGGTTTCCGTCCGCGTCGAAACACGTGGCGGGCAAGGCCCGCCACGCGAGGTTGCCGCCCTGGTAACCGTGAGCGACGGCCTCGCGGTAACCGTCGCGCAGCGCGGCTTGGACCTTCGCCGCAGCGATCTTCCCCGCCGGTGGATGCAGGATCTCATGCTGAAGGACGCGCAGCAGCTTGTTGTCGATGCCGTCCGCGAGATGACCCACCTCTTCGTCGGCGTCGACCACCTCGGCGAGACGGTCGGGGTTCGCGGCGTATTCCTCGTTGATCACAACGTAATGGCCGCCGTCTTCGAGCTCGCTGGTCTCCGCGATGGCTTTCGAGTCAAAAGTCTCGCCGATAGCGAAGGTCCACGAACCGTCGCGGATCAGTGTGTGCCCCAGTAAGACGACCGCTCCCGCGAGGTCGACCACCGTCCGCAGCGGTGCGGCGCTGGACTCGACATCCAACGTGACATCGGCATGCTGCTCGGCAGCGCCGACAATGTGGAGGCGGGCACTCTCCTCTAGCAGCAGCCGCTCCACCGGATCGTCTTTCGCGGCGATACGCGCCTCCCACTCGAGGCCCTTCTCGGTCAGCTTCGCGGCAGCCACCATCGCCTCGGTGACCTGCTCCGGGAACTCACGGCGGGCCACGACCGCGCGCTCCATGATTCGCCGGCGCACGCCGTCACCGCGGTCGCCCGGGTTGGCCTGCGGCAGTAGATGATCCGGTGCCGGGGAGGGCGGGCCGCGCTCCGGTCGTGGCTTCTTCGACGGACGTTCGGGGCGGAAGTCCTGGGGACGCAGGACCATTTCGAAACGGGGCTCGCCTTCACCGTAGTGGACGGGGTTGAAGCCGACGATCTTGAAGCCCATATCCAGGTACATGCGCAGGGCGGCCTCGTTGTCGGGTTCCACGGAGAGCAGGATGTAAGGAAGGCCGAGGTCGAACGCCGCAGTCACCGCTGCCACCATTTCCTGCCAACCGATGCCGCGGCCTTGTGCGTCTTCCCGCACTGCGGTGCCGAGAACATACCCGGAGCCGTCGGATCGAATAGCGATAAGGCAGTACCCCTCCAGCCCACGGTCGCTCACCACAACAAAGGAAAGCTCTGGGAATCGCGTAATGAAGAACGCCATCACGTCCCGGGGATATGCAAAGGTGCCGAAAACGGCGACGTCCAAGTCAATAACCTTATCCAACTCATCGGCGCGGATCGGGCGCACCTCACGCACGGTCTTATCCGCCTCGGTGTAGAACAGCGGTGCGGAGTCGGACTCCGGAACGACGACGGACACCGCTTCGGCAGTCTCTGTGTCGTACTCGAGACCGAGATCCGACGGCAGCTCGCGGGCAGGCCGCATCGGCACAGACCGCCCCAGCGCGGTATCGAACGGGATGTCACCGGCGGCAAACGCAATCGCGATCAAACCCGGCTGCGCCACGCTCCAGGTGAACGCGAGTTCATGTATCCGATCTGTGAGAGCGGACCAGGATTGCCGAGCCTCTTCGTCATCGTTCCAATACGGCGGTGTGCCTTGATAGTTGATGACGAGACCCGTCCACGGGCTCATCGCGTCCCCGATCAGCTCGAAATCGGCCACACGCCCAATCCGATTGAGCTCTCGCACGAGGTCGCGGCACAGGCGGCGGACCTCCTGCCGTCGCGCAATCGAAGACCACTCCGAGGTGGTAGCGGCCGCCTGCCAGTCGAGCAATGCTTCCGTCGTCGGCTCGACGTCCGGATTCGCCGCCGCGAACGCGCGCAGGGCAGCGGCCTGACCGAGTTTGGGCAGCAACCGATTGAGCTCCCTGCGGTCCATATCGGCAAAGTGCAGCGGATCCTCACCCGACAGTAACCGTTCAAGCAGCATCACCGCGCGCCGCCGAAAGACGGACTCTCCGCGCCCCTGCATCATCGGGTGGAACAGTCGCGGAGTCGGCGTGCCGCTGACGGTTAGGGTCTCGAGGTCTGCCTTGGTCCTGTTGGCCAGCCGGCTTATGGCCATTCGACGCGCCGCAATGGACTGCTGTAGGTCTCCGAGGGTGACGCCGAAGTACCGCATCATGACCAGGGCGCGGTGGTGTGGCACCGACGCATTTCCCGCCGAGTCCGAGGCTGGGCTGCGACTGGGCTCGTCCGGCATCGCGTACGAATATTGGTCATGGCCGATTGTGAAAACATCCTCCATTTGCAGCCGGACAAAAAGCGGATGTCCGGGATTCCAGAGGGCAAACTCGAACATCGACTGAGGCCTAACTTTCGTGACAGCCGAAACCTCGACAACGGCATCGGGGCTCTGTATTTCATCGCGCCACCGCATAGGGTCCGCAGCGATGCGGAGATTGAGTTCGATCAGCTCGGCACCGAGCGCCTCATACTCCGCGACCAACTCGGCCATGGCGGCCTCTGTCGCGATGGAAGCAGCGACCGGGGCGTTCTCCAACGCCCCGACGATGCCGTCCCCGGTCAGGATCAACGCCTGCTGAACTAGACCACGCAAAGCGAGCAGACCCGTGATCCTGTCCCTCAGATCTCCACGCGCCGCAGCCGTGTGGACATATCGCTCCACGAGGTCATCCTGGGATGTGACACCGCTGTCGTGGGCGCGGGCCACGGCGGCACTCGCACTATAGACATCGTCGGTCTCCGCGAAGAGCTCGAGACCGGTGATTCGAGGCGTTTGCACTCCAGCACCCGGATCGGAGCGCACCGCGGTCATGGTGACGCGGCCATGCGCATTTTCCTTCTCGTCGGTGATATTCACCGACGAGAAGCCCGACAATACAAGGTATTCCGCGATGCGCCGCATCTCACCTCGGGAGGCCGAAAGCCCGAGGAATACTACGCCCCGTACTATCCCGCCAGGTGCGATCACGCGAGCGAACTCCGCCCGTATCCGTGGCTCCAGCAGCGTCAGGACCTGCGTCGAGCCAATCGTGACTTTGCGGCGGGCGGCCGGCGGCAACTGCGCCAACGCCTCGTCGACGGCGACGAGCGGATCCAGCCGCAGTACGGACTGGTCGACATCAGCTTCATCAGGCTGGCGGAACGTGAAACTGGCAGCAGACTCCGTTGCGGCGATATCGACCTCGGTCAGCCCGCGCGAACCTGCGAGATCCCGGATGTGCTGGAACGCGGGCATCATTTCCAGTACGACGACCGGATCAACCCTGATCTGGTCCGTTAGGTCACGGCGGTACTCGAAGTCGGCGAACACCGCTGTCCCGGAGTGCCACTCGACGACGATCATCTCGGCCGCTTCGTCGAGTACGCCCCGCCACACCGGGCCCGGCGGAGTCGCCTCCTCCACCTCGCCCGCCGGGACGAAGCCCAAGGCAACAGGCACACCGTCCTGATCGATCACGACCGGCGTATATCGTTCGTCGGTCCACTCCTGGGCGGCGAGGCCACCCAACTCGGTCAGGTTTCGCGCGTCGGTCAACGCGGCGACCGTGTTCGGCGACCCCACCGCCACACCCGCGCGCGGCCGGGCCGCCCACACGTTTTTCAGTGCCGACGTGTACGCCTGCGCCGCGTCGCCGTCTTGCGGTTCCTCCAGGTCGACCGCACCAGTGACAGACGCCGCCCGTGGCGTCGTCTCGGCAGCCCACTCTGGCTCCGCCGCTTCCTGCCCCGTCCCGGCGGCCGCCTCATCATCTCCAATTCCGCCCATGTTGGCGGAAGCCACAGTGACCCACGGGCTCACGCCGTCGGGGTTCTCCAGATACGCGCCGATCTCCACCAGGTCGTTGTCAACAGCGTCTCGGCTGCGGGCTGCCGGTACGTCCGAAGCGGGGGCCTCTCCGGTCGCCGGAACGTCGGATGGGCTTTGCTCACTCGACCGGTCGCGAACGTCAGGCTCAAACACGTCGACAGCAGAAGCTTGGCGGTTGCCGGAGTCCGGTAGAGCGTTGCCCGCGTTGGTCTCGTCGCCCGGCGGGCGCTCCGCTGTCACTGCGGGCAGGTCGACGGAGGGAGTCACGCGGTCGGAGGGCCGCTCGGCAAGAACCGCAATGACATAGTCCAACGCCGGGGGGAACAACTCCTCGTTATTGAAGTCGTCGCGCAGTTTCCGATAGAGACCGAGAGAAATCGCGTCGATGCGCGCCGCGACTTCCCGCAAGCCCGCAACGCTGTTCCGTGCCCTGACTAGTGCGGGCCAAAGCAGAGGGTCCACCGCCACCAGCAGATCTATTATCTGGGCCGCGCTGGCAGAAAATGGTGCGGCCAGCCGGTCACCGACGTCTCTATACATGTACTTCGCGGGCTGGGCTACCTGAACTCCGTCAGCACGCGTCCTGGAATAGTTGCCCGGTGACTCATTCCGGAGGAGACCGTCACGCAAACCGAGGCTATCGATATACCTGCCCCGCACATACTCGGCGAAGCCCTCCTCCAACACTCGGCCGATGGGGCCGGCCGGAAGCTCGAGAACGTGACCGGTCCGCGCGATCACCATAGCAAGGCTATGTCCGGTGTCGGTCGATGAGACCACCGACCGCAACAAAGCGTGCCGCGATGATCCATGGGCCACCTCGTGGACGATTTGGGACTCTGTGTACTCCGGACCGTTGAGTGCCTCGCGTTCGCTGTTCCGGAATACGATCACGACATCGAGCACGGCGAGGTACCAGCCCTCCAGCTCCGGAGCGTCGAGGCCGATCGATTCGCGGACGAACCGCAGCAGCTCCGGCATTCTGACGCTGTCCACCAGAACGACCGTCGCTAGATGCAATCCCAGCCCGTCCAGGAACGAATCGACACGATCCAGGTTCAGCCCAGTCGGATACACCGAGAACCGGCTGATCAACTCTCCGAGCCACTCGGCGCGCTGTCTGTCGACCCACGCATCTACCTCGCTGCCCATCGTGATCGGGCGCAAGCCCGACTCGCCGACACGCTCGAAATACCGCTTCCCTTCCAATGTCTGCGCCGCGACGGCAGCGACCGGATCGGGCAGGTCTTGGTCGAAGGCAAGCCGGCGTTGTCCGTCGCCGAGTGCGGTGTCGGTGCACGCCATTCCGGCATTCCCGAGCAAAGCCACCGTGCCCGTGGGCGTTTCGTCATGGTGGTAGTCGAAGGTCACGGTGACGCGGCTACCTTCCCGGACCACTGTCATGCGCGGCACCGAGTTTTCCGGCATCGAATTCCAGGCGTCGGCGACGACTTTCGTCTGCGCGACCGTGATCGTCTTGTCCTCGACCTGGTCGGCCAACACCTCGTACACCGCCGCGGCCGCGAGTCGACGCGGCCTATTGTCGGGCCAACCCTCACCGTACCGGTGATTCTTGCGGAATCGGGCTTGACCACGCATCGACGCCGCAGTCGCTTGCAGGACGGTCTGCTTCGTCGCCTCCACGGGACGCGGCTTACCGTACTTGTCGAACGGGTTCGGATGCCGGTGACCGTACTTGTCGATCATGCTCAGCACCGCGATCGTCGACGTGAGCTTGCGGATATCGACGCCGACGTCCTCCAGAACCATGGCCAGCGTTCCGTCCGCACGCAAGGCACACATGTCCTCGGCGACCACATCCATATTCACCTCGTGCAGAGGGCCGAGATCCGCGTTGACCGGGTACCGCACCACCGGATTCGGGTGGTCCCGACCGACCTGCTGCTTGGTTTCCTCGCTGAACTCGGTGTTCTCGATGCCCTCTTTGACCAGGTCCGCCTCATCCTCGGAAATACCCACGCCGTCACCCACCGGAGCCAAGGTGCCGGCGTGCGCGTGGAAAAGCTCGCCGGACAACAACTCGTCGAACCGTCCACGGTTGACAGCGACATGACTGCGACGGCCGTTGCCGTAGACGGCATCGCTGTAGGCCTCCAACGCCAACGACAACAGAGCATCACGATCGGAGAAGCCCGCCGCCTCCATCACCTTGAACAGCGTCGCCAGACCCTCGAGAAGTTCGAAGCCGTTGTGGTAGGTGGCGGGGCAACCGTTCTCCAGCAGACCGTACATGGCATTCGCACGGCCGATGTCCTTGTGACCGTACAAAGTACGCACAATGTGCAACCCGTTTGCGATCAAATGAATCAGCGGCTGCGAAGCCTCGTCGTGCCGCAGACGCTCAGGCAGAATCGAACGGACATCCTTAAATTCCCGCGTGATGACAGGCTCCGGCAGCGGCCCTCGGGTCGGGTCGAGCAGCCGCTCGCGAATCGCGTGCGCCGCCGCGAGGTGTTCGTCCGTCCCGCTTTCCTGCAATGCGGCATACAAGTCCGGCAGGCCGGCCACCCGCCGATCCCCGTCCAGCCACGTACGGCTCGGCATGCCCACGTGATAAGGCAGCTCGGACACCGTCGCCGTGAAATCAGCCCCCAACGCCGCACGCAATGCGGCAAGTCCGGTCACGACCAGCCCATCGTGCGTTCCGTCGCCAGAACTGTAACCCGCCCCGAATCGACCGATTTCGGGTTTGGTCTTGTCGATGAGGCCGAAACCCTCACCGGCGGCGGGCTCCGAACCCGCTGCCGACGAACCGGACCGGTCCCCCGCGGCCTCGACGGGCTTCGGATTCGTGTCTTCCGCGGGCGTCGGAAAGTACACGGCATTCGCGCCGTCCGGGGGGGCCTGGACAACCGCCGGATTGTTACGCCACACGAACTCGCCGCCCACAACGTCCAGGGCTTCGACGCTCCGAATCACTCGATCGAGGTTCTGGAAGAGTTCGGCAAAGTCGACTGAGGCCGACGCAACAGAGCGGAGGTTCGCCATGCTGCGGTCGGGTTCTTGCAAGACGGCGAAGACCCCTTCCAGCGTCGCGGCGTCAAGCATGACGGGGTACTCCGACACCGCACGTGTACCAAGGTCGAAGGCGCGGATATGACCATCGTCGTGGAACAGCCCGAGCAAGGGCGTCACGCCACCGCGTGCTGCAAGCGCCACCAACGCCTGGGTACCCGAAGGGTAGGAGCGCAATGTCACGTACAACAGATCCAACCGTGTCCACTGGCCGGTCGACGCCTGCCGCAACGCGTTGCCGATCTCGGATGGATCGCCTGCTAACGCCAGGGCAGCTTGTGCCAAAAGGCTTCCCTCGGGTATCGCGGCGGCGGGTTGAGCGGACTCGAGGTCCGGCAAAATGTTCGGCAGCGACTCCCGCAACAGCGTACCGAGATCGGGAACGACGCCCGTGGTCCTCGATTCGACTTCGGCCCGCTCAACGGCCTGCAGGTAGCGCCGTTCGGCCATATGCATCCACCCGACCAGGCGGAGATCCAGCTCCCCGATGGACCGCATTTCCCGATCCAGACGGTGCACATCCTGGAACATCTCGTCCAACAGCTCGGACAGTGTGCCTGCATACCTCCACAGCTGCGACGGCTCCGCCACCGTGGCCAGCGCGTCCCACGCCCGCGACATATCCCCCGCGCGGGCGGTCGCCCGCTGCAATTGCGTGGTCTCCCAAATTCGATCGCTTCGATGCCCCTCCGTGCGTAGTACCCGCACCTCCCGAATCAGCTCGGCAAGTTCGATCACGTCACGATGTGCCTGTCCAACATGGCCGAGCATTTCGACCACCCGCGCTGAGGCCGACATCGACCTCAGCGGGAGATCGCCCGCTAGGCCGCGAAGTTCCCGTAGCAACTGCACGGTGTTGTACACGAAGTTCGGCAGGTGCAACCCCCTGCTCTCGGTTTGCAGCGCGTAGACCGGGAATCGCGGATCGGTGATTCCCGCCTGAGCGCCACGCAACACGCGCGCAAAGAAATCGGCTACCGCCTCGATTGGCACCTCTTCACCGTTGGTCGTTACTAGTAGCCTGCTGCCGTAAACAGATTTGCCGCGCTCGCCCCATGCCTGGGCACTTCCCACCTGGTGGCCTCGCAGCGACAGAGCGAAGCTCGCCCGCGCGAACACCAGGGGCAGCACGCGTGCGACGTCGAAGTGGTACGACATCGTATGCGCCAGCTCGTGAGCGAGCGCGAACGCGATCAAGTCGTCGGAATTCCCGGGATCCTCCCCCGCTACCAGATTCCCCGCCGGAATCTGCGGATACGCGCCTGGATTACGCGCATAGTCGAGTTGCAAAACAAGTCTTACATTGCCGTAATCCGGGTGGGCGCTATTGAGAACAGCCTCGGCCAGTTGGTGCGGCGAACGCGTCTTACCTAGCTCAACCCTCTTCAGGCGCGTGAACATCGCCGAATGCGCCGAAAACGCCAGCTCGATCCGCCCTGTGAAAATCCGGATTGTATTGACACTCACCTGGGCGTCGTCCACACCAAATACCGCGAGACCGAAACGAAGCATGAGATACCGAGCCAACACCTGCTGATCGGCCAACGCGGCCAGCGACCCCGTCGGTGGGTCCTGCGCCGCTGGACGATCCAAGACCACACGGGCCAGGTTGAACAACTCGGCCATCGTCGCCGCCGCCAATGCAGGATCGGAGGCCTGACCTGGGGCAAGGAGGCGGGCTACAGAGTTCGCGCTGGCGTCGATCGCACCATCAAACCCCGCCCCGGGGATCTGCTCGACGGCATCGGTGATCCCGGCACGCTCCTGCAGCGACGCCACCGATGGCGCTTCCGTCGCAAGCTCGGCCTCGGCGGGCCCCGCACTGCCCTCGGCCGGGGACGATGCCAGTTTCACGGCGACAATGCTGAAAGCGCCCTCGCGGTAGTCGACCACCACGTCGAATCCAGCTTGCCGCAGGTTCGCGGCGATCTGCTGCACCGTGGCCTCGTCGACGCGGTCGTCGGCCACAACGGCGATCCTCACGTGCGCGCCCGGCAAGAGGATCCGGTGCAGATGAAAGGCAGCGGCAGGCGTCCCGGCCAAGTCGTCCAGAGCGGAGTCGGTAACCACATCGAATCGCGCTTCGCGCGCGCTCTCGGCGCGCAGGAACGAAAGATCACTAACGTAGGCCCAGGCATCGGGGCGAGTGCCCGCGTCGTCGCTCACCAGCACCTCGCCTGCCGCAGCCTGCCCGTCGGCATGGCCGCGACCGAACACGACCACCGCAGGCTGCCGGGTGAGCTCATCGAGGGTGGCCTGGCGCGCTTGCCATGATGCGGGCATTAGCACGTCATTGACCATGCGTTGCAGATAGGCCAGCTCGTCGGTACCGCGGTACTTGAGCTGTTGAACCAAGTCCTCGAACACGGCATCGTAGCTCGACGGGATCACCACCCGCAGCAGGCCGACGTTGTTCTCGTGCACCTCCAGAAGCAGCGGCTGGGCGCCCAAGTAGACGGGGATCGTGAGCCGGGCGGACGTCGGCAATGCTGTCCGCACGACTGGGACTCCGATAAGCGTCAGGTTGTCGCCGACTACGCCCGGCTCCGCGAAGGCCGTGCGCGCCTGCCCGACAACGCCGTCGGTCGCCTCGAGCAGGGTGGGAGCGATGTTCACCCTTTCTTCCAATTGCCGCATGTCCATGGCTTTTTCAACGCCGTCGGAGATCAGCAGGAACGTGCCTGCGGCGGGAGCGTCGAAGGTCGTACGGCGATCCTCGGGCAGCGCCCTTTGCCCGGAGCCGAGGCAGTAGGTGAGCTGGGACGTGCCCGGTACGGCGTGGCCTTCGGTCAACACCACAACCTCCGACGGCGCGCCGTCGTCGCCTCTCGCCGGGATGAAGACCGCCGTGCAGTCGCCTACCCAGCGGATGTAGACCCGACCGTTGATCTTCACCGCGAACAGGACTGTCGTGCCTGGCTTCTTGGTGTTCTCGTACCGCGGGTGTCTGCCAAACTCCTGCACTTCGGCGAACGCCGCCTCGAGCGCACCATCGAGGGCTTCGTCCACGGTTTCGGCTACGGTGCGGCCGGGGGCCAGCCCTGCCGACAGCGTCTGCTCGACCCGCTCCATCATGACGTCGAGCGCCAGCTTGGAAACAACTTCGCTGTCGGGCACGGAGAAGAAAGAGACGCCGTCGGCCACCCCCATAAGTAGGGCATCCAGCTCCTCGTCACCCGCAGCCACCGTCATTGTCTCCAAGGCGATATGGTCTTGGTTGCGGTCGTAGGTGTGCGGTGCGCCGATGTCGGTTATCCCGACGGCCACACCGACATTGATCTCGATATGGTCTCGGCTGGGGTCGGCCGGAAAGTTCGAGGGCAGCCGACGCCTCGGCACAGCGGCTTTCGCCGGCTCGGCAGTGGGATCCTCTTCGACAGCGGGCGCCTCGGATCCCTCCGCGTGCATGTCAGCCAGTTGCTGTTGCTCATCGATAAAGATGACGTCGATATCGGAGCGATTCTCCAATGGGTTGAGCGTGTCGGGGTCGACCCACGCCGACCGATCCAGCCTGCCATCCACCTCGGAATCGATGACCACGACCCGACCCTCGGACCTCGCCACCACCAACACGCGGGGCAGCGCGAGGATCACGGCGAAGGCATGATCCCCCACGACCACCCCCGCCACCGCACCGGCGAAATCGACACCCAACTCCCGCTGATAACCCGTCATGTGCTCGAGCCGTCGCCAAGCCGCCACGCCCGGCCCCGGGTCCTCCAGCAGCTCGAGACCAAGATCCCCGAGCGCGCCAACGACTAACGCAAAACCGTCGACCGACTCCGACGCCGTCGGGTTGCCCGCGTCGGTGGCCGGACTGCGGCCAGCCGCCTGCCTCGCCCGTTCCGCCTCGCCCTGATAGGTCAGATCGTCGCCTTCCGGGAAGCTGTGCGGCGGCCAATAGCCGGATTTCGGGTCTAGCATGCCGGCCGTCGGGCTCACGGGGCCAGCGCGCGACGGCGCCCGACGTGCAGGCTCTTCCCCCGAGGAGGTTGCCTCGCCGCCGCGAGCTGTCACGACAGCGCGACCTACCGTCGCGCGCACCGCTCCCGCCGACTGCCCCTCAGCATCGACTGCGGCCTCCGCCAGCGCTGCGTCCGTGTCCGGCGTGGAGCCGACCAACACAGGCTCGCTGTACGGTGATCCTACCGATTCCGGCATCGTGCCGGTGCTGTGCAAATGACGGAGTTCGTCATCGCCGAGTTGGTAGCCGAATAGCGTCATCAGCCGACCGAGCATCTCCAGACTCGGGCGATTCTGGCCGGTTTCGTAGCGCGAGGTACTGCCGGGCAGCGCGCTCTGGTCCAGGTCGCGTGCCCAACGCAGCCCGAACAGAAACTGGCCTAGCCGACCGGCGACAGAGTCCGGATCGATGCCGTGATTGCGCTGGTTGACAATGTTGCGCCGACGGGCATGCGTATCAAGCCATTTCAGGAGAAGGTCGGCCAACTGCGGTGGGCCGCGCAACTTGTCGATGAGGTGCAGCAGAGTCCCGGGGCGCACTGACGGTACGCGGCCCATGACGTAGTCGAGCAGTGCATCGACGGATACGCCGGCCCGGATCGCCGCGTCGTCGTTGATCAGTCCTTCGGCCCAGTAGAGCCGCACCACAGCGCGCCCGATACGCGCGAGTTCGGAATCTGGATCCTGCTGGCTGTCGATCAACTCACGTTCGGCACGCTCCCACAACAACGTGATCACCCGATCGCCGTGTCGCGCCGGCGCGTCCAGGGCTCTCACAATCGCGCGCACTAACGGCGGCTTCGGTACTGCTTGGCCGGACTCCAACAGGGACACGAAATTCTGACTTACGCCGGTCGCGGTGACGAGGTCCTTCTGGAATCGCCCGGATTCCCACCGGATCTGGTAGAAGATCGCGCCCACCGCCGCCATAGTGGCGTCGATGGGTTTGGGGCGCATCTCCAATGCGGCTCGGTACGCCCGCTCCTCGTGCTGCCACAGCACTGGAATCAACCAATCCGCTTCCTCGACCGGGACGCCCAGCTCCTCGGCCAGGAAGCGCACCATCTTGGGCGAAGGGAAATCCACACCCTGTTCGTAATTGCTCAACACCGCTTCGAACTCTGTTTCAGACACCGTGACCGGCAACATTGTGACCGGAAGGGCACCCGCCACGTCGGGGAGACTCCGACCCGCCGATATGCGCCATGACCGCAGTTGTTGGCCGACAAAAGTCGGGTCCGCGGCAGCGGTGAGGCTGCCGGCAGGCCGTGCGTCCTCCAACGCGGGAAGCACCCATGTCAGCCAGATGTCTGCGGCATTCAGTCGATTCGACAGGTTGCTCTTGCTGATGTCGAGGGCCTCGGGTTCCGTTATTCCGGTCCGACGCCGGAACGCTTGGAGTTCGTCCTCGGTCAACATGTTGACCGCGTCGAGAAATAAGTCGGGCCGCCTTCGGCCGATATCCCGCACGATATCCGATGTCCAACCAAGCAATCGCAAGTCTCCTGCGCTGGTTCGATCAAGTATCGCGTTCAATTCGTCGGCGGTCACGGGCTCCCGGCCGTTGGACTCCGCGTCGCCGTGCGGGTGATCCGGCAACGAGGCGATCAAGGCTGCGTTCAGCTTGATCTTGGCGAACTTCAAGCGATCGGAGACCTGGCTCTGGCTGAGATCCAACAGCAGCGCGACATCTGCTGTCCGCAAGCCCGCCAACCGCAGCCGGACACATTCGCGTTCGTCGATAGGCAGCCGGTTGATCACATTGAGCACGGTTTCCGGCTCCCGGCGGGCAAGATCCTGAAGCTGTTCCGAAAGCCAATTCAGGCGACGCTGTTCCCCTCGCTCGAACAACAGCAGGGACTGCACGAAATTGGAGAGGCCAACGGGCGCCCACGCCGTGCCCATGGCAGCCTCGTCCAACCCTTGCAACACATCAGTCAGACGCACGTCCGCCTTGTACAAGATGCCCGGTGCATCGTCGGGCTCAACTCCGAGCCGGGCCGCCAATCTCCCGGCCGGCACGCCGTCCAAGAGCGCCAGCACCGCTTCCTGTTGCCTGCGGCGTAAGTACTTCTCGACCACCCGTCGGAGTGCAATCGCCTTTTCGTCCAACCATCGCTGAATAACATCCGACCAGATCCATCGGTCACGGTCAGCAGCCTGTCGCGGTCGGCTTTCGGCGGCCGGTCGTTCGGTCTCGTGTGTGTCAGCCGATCCCGCACCCGGATCGGCTGGATTCGAATCTTCCCAGAAGAGGGCGGCGAGCGATTCTCGAGCGGTGTCAGGCTGCGATTCGTGGGCGAGTGTTTCGGCGACGGCTTCGACGATCGCGTTGCGATGCAGGACGTTTCCGTGCTCATCGCGGCTGTAGCCGGACAGCTCACCGACGCGATCACCGACCGCGGCCTCGACCTCCTCGGGCCGAATCTCCAGCGCCCGCGGCGTGGACATCTCCGCGACCAGAACCCGCAGGAACGGATTGTCGAATCCGGGCGCGAAATACCCTGCCTCCGTCTCCTCCTCGATCACCTCCACCAGACTCAACCCAGCCTCCCCCTCGGGAACCGACTCCGGATCACGGTGCGCCGCATACCACTCGCTGAACACGACCGTCGCGGTCACCTTTCCGTCCACTCCGGTAACCACAGTGGTTTCCGCGATCGCCCCCTCATCGCTCGGCACACCGATATCGATCCGCCACTCATCGACATGCCCGAACATCGGACGCAGGACCTCGAACGCCTCAGCCAACTCCACCAAATTCTCCGTCGGCACCGACGTCTGGGCGAACCGCAACACCCGCACCGGCGCGACACCGCGCCCACCGCTCGACGCCGCCTCGTCAACCGGCCGCTCCAGATCCTCCACCAGCGCCACCCGCGCCTGGTCCCCGGAACCACCACTCGCCTCGAAAGCCGCCCGCCGCTCGGCAACTCGCCGCACCGCAGCGACCGCCGCCGCAGTGAAACCCCGACGCACAGTCCTCGCCCCCACCCGGCCCGCAACCGGCGCACCAGGAGTCCCCCGCGGCAACAGGAAGTTGCGCTGCTCCGGCGTCGATCCGAACACAGCATCAGCGCTGGCGTCGGTCCGCCGGTCCGCGTCGGACACGGTCTGCCCGTTGTCGACGTCCGGCTCTTCGACCGGATCGCTTTCGTTCTGCCGATCCTCGACAAGCTGATAGGTAATCTCGACCACCAATGGGCGAGTGGGATTCCACGGCCTTCGAGGCAACGGACCATTCGTCAGATCGAGTTGTCGGCACGTAATGAAATGTGGGCCTAGCACTGGCTCCTTTTTCGTGCGCAGACCCCACAACTCTTGCAAGGCTCGATATTGGTCGTCAGGTATCGACAACGCATGCTCCCCGCCCACGAATTCCGCGGCACCGAGTTCAGCCATATGCTCTGTCTTGTTTTCCCGGCCCAGCAACGTCGGCGCCGGGCCAGACAGCCCCCACTGCCCAGGGGTGTTTCCCGGCAAGAGAAGTGTGGTCATCTCATAGGCGAGAGTTACTTCCCATTCCTCGGCGGACACCTTGTTGCGTGGGCGGCCCGGACCGCTTGCCGGCTCATCGGGCTCGAGGAATTTGTCAAAGAACTCCGCCGATTGCGGCGGAAGCGGCCTGCGCTGATCTTTCGGTTTCAAAATCCGATCAGACAACGCCAGCATGCGCATTCCTCGAAAACCATTTCTCGGAATCATCTCCGTAGTGCCGTCCGACGAGGTCGTCTGCCGTTGCATCAAAGCGGACTCCTCCGGCACGATCATAATCGTATCCAGGAGACCGGAAAGCCCCCCGCCGCTTCGTTCTGTCATATACCGAATGACGTTCGCGGTCTGCCGGATTCGTTCAATGCCCAGCCGATTCGAGGAGAAATTGAGAAGCCGTATCATACTGGTGCCGTCGCTGAAATCATAAGCCTCGCTGACGATTTCCACCTCGCCGCGAGCATCGCTTCCATCGTCGTGAGTCAGCTCCTGGAGATCATTGAGATAGTAATGATCGACATGGTGCGCTTGATTTACGTAGTGGGCCTCGATCGCGGCGCGTTTCGCATCCGGTTCGACCAGGCTATCGAGAATCTCAGCGCCGGCTCGAGCGTGGTTGACCGTATCCCCAGTTGCGAAAAGATCGGCAGGCACCTGTTTGGCGGCGACCGCCTCATCATATTTCGAAGCCGCGACCGGAAAAACCACCACGAAACCCGTCCTGCCATTCCGCTGTTCAGCAAAGGCAGTTTGTACCACTACGATAGGCGTTTTTCCGTCGAGATACTGCCGGACAAAGTCTTGCGCCTTATGGTCAGTGCCGAGCGGGAACATCACCTCGAACGGCTGGGGCTCGCTCGAATGTCCGCCTTCCAGAGATTCGATCCGGAAACCCCGGTTGGGCCCGTCCTCCGATTGCCGCTCACTACGGTCCCGCTTCCCCCACAATGCGGGATCGCTGTCATCGTCGGCCGTGACGGCAGGCGCTGGACGATCTACGTCGTTGATGCCGTCGGTTGCGGCAGGCAGCACGATCCGGCCGGTCGCGGCGTCCCGGGTTGCCAGCACGAAACTCTCGACGACGCCGTCGCGTTCGCACACGATCGGCACGGAATGCTCGGGTTCGAGCAAATGGTCGGCGATCAGGCCAGCGACGCGGCCGAGGTCGCGAGGCTCGCACACGCGATACGTCGGGGGTGAACGTTCAGAGTCCGGAGTCGGAATGTTATTGGAGATCAGTGTCGCGATCCGCGTACTGAGGTCGTCAACCTGCGACTCTAGCGCATCGACCTCATCGGCCAGTCGTCGCAGACGCTCGAGCGCGGCGTCGTAGCCGCGGTTTTGCAGTTCGCTGTGCAACGCCGCGATCCGGTCGGCGACGGACATTCCGGCGAGCTGGACGGGTCCGCCAGGCACCAGGGCCGCCAGTTCGGTGATTTCGGCGTCGCGCAGGCGAATCGTGGACGCCAACTGTTCGCGCATCGGCTCCCATCGCCGGACCAACTCATCAGCGCGTGCGCGCACCACCGGATCGAGCGGACGCTGGACGCGTCCGTCGGCGTCGAACCCGATGATCCGCCGGTAGCCTGCATCGTCCAGCAGGGCGGCATCAGCCGGCCGCACGGACGCGCCGAACCAGTCGGCCAGGCGCAGCCTGAAGCGATAGTTGTGCCGCACGTAAGCGTGTCCCGGGTTGTCGGACAGTCGCAGGCCGTCGGGGCCGACGACGGTCTCGAAACCCATTGTCGCGGTGAGTGCGTTGTGCCCGGCCCAGAGTAGATCTCCGTGGCGGCGCCATTCCACGTCGTCGAGGCTGGCACCGATTGCCACGGCGGCGCCGTCCACGGTTCGGCTTATCCGCTCGTACCGTCGCACGTCGGAGTTGTGGGTCATCGTGGCGACGGTTTCGGTCATCAATGCGACACAGTCATCGGTGATCGCCGCGGCGTCCGCGGCAAGGGCCACGAAAACCGGGTCGGTCAGCCGCCGAGCGATCTGCTCGTCCAGTGCGCGCAGGCGCTGCTCCACGAGACTGAAGTCCGCGGCCACCGCGCCGAGTTCGACGAGCCGGGTCCGCCGGGTCGGATCCGATTCAGCCGCTGCCGCGGAGCTCAGTTCGGTGCGCGAAAGGCGTTGCGGATCATACCCGAGCAGCCGCGCCTTGACCGCGTACTCCTCCTCGAAATGCTGCACCGCCAACGCCGCGCGCAGGCGGGCGCCGGACAACTCCTCGATCGGTTCGATCTTGGCTGTGAGATCCCGGTACTCCCGCAGCCTTTGCGCGCACACCGCCGGGTCCGTGGCCTGTTGCGCCGCATCACGCACCCGGTCCCGGTACATTCTCGCGGCGTACAGGGCGTGGAAGTGGCGAATCGGCTCCCGCCAGATAAACATCGACTTGCTCGTCGGCCCCGGTGCCTCTCGGGGTGATTCCGACGGCCAGTCCCGCATGTTCGGGGACTCGGCGAACACGTCGAAGGCATGGCCCCATTCCGCACCGTCTGGCGAGGTCGGCAGCACATGGTCGCCGTAGACGTCGAAGAACGCGCAGTCCGTGACTGTGCCGATGTCTCGTGCCGAATGGACGATCCAGATGTCGCCGCTGGCGACGTCGATGGCGACGGTCCGCCCATCGTATTGGTGCAGTCGCAGCGTGCGTGGCCGGCCGTCGGGGTCGAGGTCGGCGAGTGTGACCACGGCAGTCCAGCCGTCCACGGCGTTGTCCAGAAGACGTAGAGCCGTATCGGTGTCGATGGGGGCCGCTTCACCAGCAAGGGCGCGCAGCTCAGCGTCGGATCGGCCGAGAACCCAGTGGATCCGCTTGTGTTGCAACGCCTTCGGCAACGGTGCCACATCGGACGCGAATAGGGCATCGATCTGCTCGGGGGTCGCCGTTGCCGCCGCGCCGTGGACCAGGCGCTCGATGCGGGCGGTGGTGTGGGCGGCGAGATGGGTGAACGCGCGGCGTTCGGCCAATTCCGCGTTGTGGTAATCGCGGATCATCTCGGCGTCGGCTTCGTGGTCCGGACCGACTACGCCGAGGCCTGGCAGCATCTCTTCGGGCGGGCTCGCTGGGTCGAGGTCGAGCGCGGTCGCGGCGCGGCGGAACGGCACACGCAGTTCGGCGAGGGCCAGGGCCGCGGCGTCGCGTTGTTCGATCAGCTCGAGAAGACGGGCCGCGGTTGTCCGGTCGGGCGCGAACCACGCCCGGTTTTCGCCGGCGTTAGGAGAGGGCGCGGATCGACCGGACCCGGACCCGGGCGCGGCCGGGCCGGTCGGAAGACCGAGGAGCGCGGCGGCGGACGTCGTGGTCTCGTCGGGTGCGGGTGTTTGCGCCTGGCTCTGGTGCTGCGCCAGGCGGACATCGGGCAAGCCGAGATTCGTGAAGGCGTCGAGGAACTCACGCACGGCTGCTTCCAGCGCTGTCGTGTCGATCTCGGTGGCAGCATCCTCGGCCTCGGCGACCGCAGCGTCGGTCGCATCGGTCGGGTCGCCCTCGGTTGCGTCGGAACCGGGAAGGGCGTCGAATGCCGCGCCCAGCGCCTCGACTGCATCTCGCGTGCGAGTGTGCGCCGCCAACACTTCGGCTCGGGTAACCGGCTCTGCCGCGGTCGTTTCCGGTGTCGTTGCGGCGGCGTGTTCGAGTGCCTGGGTGGCTGCGCGGAAGTCGCCGATGCCAGCGAGCAGCCGCCACAGCACCGGCTGCTCGACATCCCGACCACCTTCGCCGGTGACAAGACCCGTGATCAAACGAGCGATGTCACCGTCGGCACGCGGGTCGTTGCCGAACAGCACCGCCGGATCGCCCGTGACACCGAGCTGCGCGGCGGCCTCCGCGACGCGGCCTTGCTTGACAAGCCAATCCAGCACCGGCTGCTCGACCGTCGACCCGTCGACCAACGTCCGCCCGACGCCGCCGACCAACGCCGACGCCTGCGGCGTCAATACCGCCTGCGCAGCCGACCGCACCGCGCCGGACGGATCGAACGCGCTACGCTGCGGCAGCCACGACGGCAGCGTCGACTGCGGGCCGGACGGAGCGGTCGATTCGGTCGTGCTCGCGGCCACGAACGGGCTGGCCACCCGCCCGATGCTGCGCGCGTGCGCGCGGCGTTGCTCACGCAGCTGCCTCATCACGTCCTGTTGCAACTTGACCGAATGCTTGCGCAGCGTCGCGTGTGCGGCGGTCTCCGCCTTGTTCGCGTCCTCCAGCGTGGACGCGGTTTCCTCGGTCGGGTTGGCGGTGTGCGCTTGTTCGGCCTCGGCGCGCTCCGTAACCGCCTCGGCGTGTTTGTCGGCGTACATCCACGTTTCGGTGGCGACACCGTTGTCGGCGACCCTGACCATACGGTTACGGGGCCCGCTGATGACGTAACTGCGGCCCGCCTGGCCGCCGTTGACCTGGTCGTCACCGTGACCACCGCGCCCGGCCCGGACCCGGGCCTGCCAAATCGTGGCCGCCTCATGGTCCGCGCCACCGCTGACAATGGCCACCAAACCACCGACCCACTCGTCCGGGTCACGCGAGTACTCGGGGTCACGCGTGCGGGTCTCTTCGCTGAGTTTCGGGTCCGCGCCACGATGATGTGGTAACCCGGTGATCACCAGACCCCCGCGCTTCTTCGCGAAAGTCTCGATGATGTGGTTCGCGGCACGTTCCGCGTCGTCACCGTTGCCGTGCTCCCAATACCAGCGCGCATCCAGGTTCTCCACCTCGAGGTGCACGTCACCGTCGAGCGCCAAACCGTGCTCGGCCGCGAACGCCGCCGCTCTCTCGTGGAACCGCTGCTGCACCCAGTCGTACACCCCTTTCTCCGAGTCCTCCTTCACCTGCCACAACGGCACACCCTGTTCACGGGCGAGGTCCTCCAAGTGGACCCGCTTCACTACGAGTTCGTCGGTCGCCTCGTCGATCCACCTCGTCTCCCGGAGGTCCGCGCCCGACATCTCCACGTTGTCCAGCATCTCCAACATCACCGGGTCCCCGTGGAACGTCCACGTGATCACCGGACTCCCGTTTTCCTCGTGTACATGGAACTGGATGTCCATCGTGTCCAGTGCAGTCCGCGCGCCCCAGTCCAGTTTCGCCTCGTCGGTGGCAAACTCGATCTCCGGACGATTGTCCAGCCGCGACACATAGTGTCCGCTGACCGGGACGACAACCTTCTTCAACACCTCGGCGAACTCGTCACGCCTGTGATCAGCCGTCGCCGACAACCCCACCGAATCCTCCGCGAACGAGGTGCCCTTGATCCTCGCGTCGGAGAACACGACCGACCCGTCCGGGCGTTTGCGCTGCACCGGGACACCGTTGGTCGACTCCAACACCCACCCCTCCTCCTGCAACCGGGTATCGGTGCCCTTCGTCGGATCCGACTGCAACTTCCCGGTGCTGGTCGAATCGATCAGGATGATCTTGCCCTCGAGATGCCGCAACTCGAACTCTTCGGTCCACCCCGGATGCAACACACCCGAGGCCCGCAACTGCGCGACCGCGGCCTGACCCTGCTCGTCCAGCTCGCCGGTGTCTTTCAACTGCCCGTACACCACCCCCGCCAACTCCCGCGCCTGCGGGTCGAGGTGCTCGTCGATCATCGACTTCACCGTCCGCGGCTGGTAGTAGTCGCTGTTCCGGCCCCACCCCCACTCACGGTGCGCGAGATGACCGAAAAGCTCCTTGTTCTCGCGGACGAAGTCCTCACCATTCTCACCGAACTCCGCAGCGAGCTTGCCCACCCCCTCGTCGGTCAAAGAAACAGGCCACGGGCCCTTCGTGTGCGTGGGCCGCCCGAAATCCTCCGCGGTCAAACCCTGCCGCAGCACCGCTTTCCAGAACCCCGTCTTCAACTGGTCCTGGTGTTGAACCACCGAGACCTCCTCGGTCCCGGGATCACCGTCGGTGATCACCACCTGTGCTTCGGACGCGTCGACCTCGTCGTTGACCCGCTTGCCCTGCGCGTGTGGCATGAACCGCAACCGCTCACCATCGGAACCGCGCACGTGCACGTCGTATTCGTCGGCCAGCCCGTCGAGCACCTCCTTGACCTGATCCGAGTTCGGCTCGTCATCATTGCTCCACTTGACGACCTGCGCCAACCGATCCCGCACCGCCTGCGCCTCCGCCGGAGACTTACCGTCGGTGGCCACTTCTCCGATCCGCGCCACCATCTCCGAGACCGCCCGCGCGTGAAGCGTGGCGAACGTCAACGGTGTGCCCGCCAAGATGTTGGCCCGGTCCGGGTTGATCACCGTCGACCCGTCGTCGTTCAACCGCGTCGCGTCCACCCCGATATCGAACAACTCGGGCGCGATATACCGACTTGAGTACTCGTCCAACCACGCCAGCACCAACGGATCACTACTCGTCGCAAAACTCACCACCCCGTCCTCGATCGCCTTCCGCGTCACATCCATGTGCACCGCGATCGTCTTGCCGTCCCCACCAGGCATGTTCACGAGCGCAAACTTCAACACCCCGAAAGCCTTCAGCTGGTTGCGTCGCGGCGTCCGCGGATCGTTGGGATTGGTCACCTTCTCGCTTTGATACATGAATTCGGCCATCGCACCCAACCGCCTTGCGGGCGAACCGGTTTTCACCAACTCGCGCACCTCGTCCACGGACGGCGCTCGGGTCACCGGGTTGTCATCCCCCGAATCATGTAGCAGCACATCCCCATACATAAAGATTGCGTCTACCAAGGGTTCCGCCGCGTCGGACATCTTCTCCGCCCCCACCAGCAACGCGTCTGGACCCGCCAACCCGTCGTAGTATGCTGCCAAATCCCCAGCCGCCGCCGCCTGCATATGCGCCTGCCGCTCCTCGATCACCCCCACGACCGCCTGCTCCACCGCGTCCCGCTCCTGCGCGAACGCCACGATCGCCTTCCCCAACTCCGTCTCCGCGTCCTCCAGCTTCGCTTCGATCCGGCCGTGCGCGGCCTCCCGCATCAACCGGCCCAACTGCGTCGCACGCTCGTTGACCCGATTCTCGAACCCGCGCATAGCATCATCGAACTCGCGGCCCGCAAGCCTGCGCGCACGCCATCCCCGCAGCGGCTCCGACCCGCCGTCGCGTTGCGCAAACTCGTCCCGCAACAACTGGTTCCGCTCACTCACGGCATGTTCGAGCTTGTCCGCGAACGCCTGCGCGCGGGTCCGCTCCGTCGGCGAGTCCTCCCTGGACGCCTGCTCGCGCGCCGCGGTCAACCTTGCCTCGTACTCCATCGACTCCCCGCGCAACCGGCGCTGCCACTCGTCGATCTCGGCTTCCAGCTGCGCCACCTTCTCGGGTCGCGGCGCTTCCTCGCGCTCACCCGCCAACTCCACACGACGATTGCCCAGCTCGGTCTTCGCGTGCTCAACCAGCTTTCGCTGCGCTACGAGGCTCTCGTCGAGTTGATGGCTCTCCACAGCCTCAACCTCGGCCAGGAGGTTGGCCACCTTCTTCTCGGCCGCCCACACCCGTTCCTTCGCGTCGTGCAGGCGCTCCCCCACACCTTTCACCTCCTCCCCATCACCATTCAACACAATGTCGGTCCGCGCGATCATCTCCGCTCGCGCATCGTCGGCCGCGTCGATCAACTCCTTTGCGACTGCCTGCTCCTGCTCGTACTTGTGTTGCACCGCCTCATCCGACAACACCTGGTAGACGTCCAGCGCGTCCTCGACCACCCGACTGTGCTCCGCCACGGCAGCCCGCAACTGCGAAACATCTTGCGTCGGTTCACCCTCGGTCGACCCATTCGCCTGCTCGGCAACATCGAGGCGAGACTGGGCCTCGACGTAATCGGCCCACGCCTTCTCCGCGCGTACACGCGCCTCCCGGACCGACTCGACGTCGGCGTCCACCTCCGCCTTCAGCTGCTTACGCTTCTCGATCTCGTGCTCGCTCTGCTCTGCGGGCTCGACCTCAGCCGCCGCCTCGTCGTCATGAGCAGGCTGATTCTCGGCGGCATCCTTCTCGGCCGACGTCTCGCCGTCGGAGGTTTCCGGTGTGGTGTCCGGCGGCGGGGGTGCCGACGAGCCATCACCGGCGTCGACTCCGGTGCCCCCATTTGCCGCCGCGGTCGCGCGGGCGGTGGCCTGTTGGGCCTGGTCGATCAACCGACGACGCCGGCTGACCTGTACAAGCCTCGCAACATCGTCAGACACCACTGCTGCCTGAGTGCCTGGATTCGCGCTGGGGTCGTCCGCAGGTGTGTGTGCGCCGATGTTCGAGGTCAGTGGGGCGGCGATCCGCTCGCCGGTACCCGACCATGGAAGCCAATCGCCGCTCTTGGTGAACACGCTGGCCGACGCACGACGGTAAGAGGCTCGCTGGCGCGGCGTCTCCGACTG
>NZ_JBEXLC010000126.1:23240-26483 GCF_040609795.1 Nocardia sp. NPDC004604 | reverse complement strand
CGACCACCACGAAGCCATGGTCTACATCGCCACCATTATGACCATGTCACGCCGCCTCACCCGAACATGACCGAAGTTCTCGGACGCTCACTTAGCGATCTTGATCCGCACAACCGCAGTGGACGAAGCGGTAATCACGGCCGCAACTCCCGCGAAGATCCCAACGAGATCCATCCTTACTGTCCCTCTCCCCGGTCAAGAGAGGACATGGCGGCACCTCAGCTCGACCAGAACACGTTCTGGCTGAACCAAGGTCCGCCGCCCCAGCTAGGCAAGACTTTGAGGTGTCGAAGGAAATTAGATCTCTTATTTAACTTAGTCAACTGGGGCACTGGCACATCTTCGACGGTCGCAGGCTACCCCACCCCTTGCATCAACTGTGTTCCGCAGTCGTAGCAGAACGCGACACCCAGCACCGGACAGTTTGCCGTGGAAACGCGGGGATTTCGAATTTCTTCCCCAACGTCTCGGGGTGAGTTACGTTGATGGCCATTGTCATGCGGTGATGGAGGTGGGGACATGCGGCTAACCCGGATAGCCATTGCGGTGCTGGCCTTTGCGATTGCATCAGTGGGCCCCATGGTCGTCGACCCCGCGACGGCATCGGCCGCACGGGTCGATCGGATCGATGAGCTGAGCCCCACGCGCTCGGCGATCTCCATCGAATCGCCATCGATGGGACGGACCATCCAGGTCCAGGTCCTGCACCCGGTGGACGGCGGCGCGCACCCGACCTTCTACCTGCTCGACGGCCTCGATCCGGGCATCAACCAGAGCACCTGGACCAATGCCACCGACGCCGAGGCATTCTTCGCGCGTAAGAATGTGAATGTCGTGCTGCCCGTCGGCGGCCAGGCCAGCTACTACACCGATTGGCAGCAGGATGATCCCAAATTCGGCCGCTACAAATGGGAGACGTTCCTGACCGAGGAACTGCCGCCGATCATCGATGCGCGCTACGGCAATGGCGTCAATGCCATCGGCGGACTCTCCATGGGCGGCAATGCCGCCTTCATCCTCGCCGTCCGTCATCCCGAAATGTACCGGGCGGTCGCGGGTTACAGCTCCTGCCCGGACACCAGCCTCGCCGCGGGGGCGGTCATGTTCTCCATCGCCAACCGCGGCGGCAATCCGGTGAACATGTGGGGTGCTCCCGGCAGCCCCGCCTGGGCCGAACACGATGCCGCCGCGCTCGCGGATCGCCTGCGCGGCAAGACGATCTACCTCTCCACCGGCTCCGGCATCCCCGGCCCGCACGAGGCCGAGGTCAAACCCCAACTGGCCGAGAACATTGTCCTCGGCGGCCCCGTCGAGGTAGGCGTCAACACCTGTGTCATCGAATTCGAACAGCGCCTGCACACCCTGAACATCCCCGCCCAAATCGACTACAGCCCCACCGGAACCCACTCCTGGTCCTACTGGCAGGACACCCTCCACACCTCCTGGCCCACCATCGCCCCCGCCATCGGCGCCTGACCCCTCCCTTCCGGGAAGCCGTCGTGACAGCCCAGTTCGGGTGTTGGGCACTGGATGCTTCGCCGGGAAGTCGTGGTGATGGTCCCAGTTCGGGTGTTGGGCACTGGATGCTCCGCCGGGAAGTCGTGGTGATGGTCCCAGTTCGGGTGTTGGGCACTGGATGCTCCGCCGGGAAGTCGTGGTGATGGTCCCAGCTCGGGTGTTGGGTACCGGATGCTCCCCCGGGAAGCCGTGGTGGCGGCCCCCACTCGGGCACTGGCCACCGCAGCAGCCCGTCCCAGCGCACCAATGCTGGCTCCGCGCCGGAGACCGCCCCGCCCCGACGACAACTCCCCTACCCTCCTGGACGAGCGATCACCATGCGCTCATGCAGGTAAACGTCGAGAAGGCACCTGCACCAGCGCATTCTCGTCGATTTGGGAGGCTTTGGGTGGCTGTGGTGGGGGGATTGGTCGGGTGGGGGTATGCGGGGGCGAGGGGGAGGGGCCCGACGGCGACTGGGTAGGGCGACGGCTCGGTTTTCAGGTGCGGAGGGTGCGGATGATGGCGAATAGGACGGCGAGGGCAGCCAGGGATGCGGCGCCGAGGATGACCAGGCCTGCGGGGAGGGCGAAGAGTTCGACAGGTTCGGTTCGGTGGATGGTCTGGTAGATCTGCGCGTCGGTGGTGTCGGGCTCGAAGGTGAAGTCGGAGTGGATATCTGCGGGGTGGTCGATCGAAATTCGGAGTTCGGTCAGGTAGTTGTGGGCGTTCGTCGTCAGTTGGGTCAGTTCGGGATCTGTGGTGGTGACTCGGCCCGCGAAGTCGACGGATACCGTCTGGGTGGTGGTGTCTGGGTCGGTGCGTCGCAAACGGTGCTCGCCCAGTGCGTAAAGATGTACGTACTGGGCCTGTTTCGCGGCGCTCGACATGCGCATCGGGTAGACGAATCGGTCCGAATCGAAGGTCAGGCGTACCGGATCTAGTGCGCCGTCCAGCGGTTTGGTGCTGGTGAGGCGCATCGCGACGAATGACCAGCCCTCGCGCAGATATGGATCGAGGGTGCCGATCACCTCGGGACGCATTTCGTAGCCGTTGTCGCTCAGCCACTTTCGAATGCCGTCCAGGCTGCCGCCGGACAGGGTGGTTGCCTCCAGCGGACCGAGCTGGACGCGGTCGAGGACGGTGGGGCCGCCGCCCGCGGCGCTCGTCGCCCCTTCGCCGGCGCTGCCCCGGGACGACCGCGAGAACCACCGACGCTCCGTGACGATTCTGGGCGCGGTGAGATTCCGCAGCTCGGTGAAGGTCGCCGCATCGCCGCCCGCGACAGTGGCCGGTTTCGGTGTCGGCACGATCAGCGCCGCCTGGTCGGTGCCCGATTTGAGGGCAAGTCGCATGAGCACCGTCTCGCGGCGGCCGTCCCAGCCCACCAGCGCCGTCTCCTCGCCCACCGAGGCCGGGCGACCAGGCGGATTGGCCACCCCGCCGCAGGCACATGCGGAAGCCGGTGCGAGCGCACCGATTCCGGCCGCAGCGAAAACCATCCCCGCCACGGCCAGCAGACGAACTGCGATTGCGGCACGCATGGCCGCGAGCCTACTGGGATTCACGGCCGTACAACCGCATTCTCGAGAGCGCGCCGATTCTCGGGCGTACCCGGATTGTTGAGCGCGTGGATTCTCGGGCGTACCCCGATTGTTGAGCGCGTGGATTCTCGGGTGCACCTCGATTGTTGAGCGCGTGGATTCTCGGGTGCACCTCGATTGTTGAGCGCGTGGATTCTCGGGT
>NZ_JBEXLC010000126.1:0-23141 GCF_040609795.1 Nocardia sp. NPDC004604 | reverse complement strand
CGATTGTTGAGCGCGTGGATTCTCGGGTGCACCTCGATTGTTGAGCGCGTGGATTCTCGGGTGCACCTCGATTGTTGAGCGCGTGGATTCTCGGGCGCGCCCCGATTGTCGAGCGCGTGGACTCGGGTTTATCTCGATGCTCGGGCGCGCCCCGTTTGTTGAGCGCGGCGATTCTCGGGCGTATCCCGATGCTCGGGCGCGCCCCGATGCTCGCGCGCCCCGATCCACAGGCGTGCCCCAATTTCTCAGGCGTACCGCGCCACGCTCGCTTCCCAGCGGGGATAGTCGCTGTAGCCCGCCGCATCGCGTCCATACGGCCGTTCCTCGCGGATCGGAGTCAAGGGCGGATCGTGGGCAATCCGCTCCACCAGATCGGGATCGGCGATGAATGCGCGCCCGAGCGACACCGGATCGGCGCGGCCGCCCCGCAGCACGGCCTCGGCATCGACCGCGCTGGTCGGCTCGCGGTTCTCGCCGATATTCGCGATGAGCATGCCGTGTCGGCGCGGCCGCAGATCGGCGATGGTCGGATAGTCGTCGTTATCGGTCAGATGCAGATAGGCCAGGTCACGGCGGTCAAATTCGGCCACCAGCGCCCGATACAGCGGTGCCGGATCGGCCTCGCGCATATAACTGTGGATTGCCCGGCGACAGGCGAATATCCGGAATCGGCGATCGACCGCGTCACCTGGATCCAGCAGATGTTCGCCGCTGGCCTGGCCAGTGACACCATCGCCCGGTTGCTGTCGTGCACCAATGACACCGACGGCAGCCCGAATGCCACCGCCACCCCATTCCTGGTCGACAATCTCGTGCACGAGCGCAAGCGCATCGGCCGGGCCCTGGAGGATATGCACCGAGCCTGTGCGGTACTCGACGAGATCATCAGCTCGGCGGGCGGGGCGGCATCGGAACAGTAGGGTGGAGCGCATGGCTCTCGACAGTGGAACGATTACCAGCTCCGGCAATGGATCGGCGGTGGTGGCGGCCCCGATCGCCAAGACGGTGCCCACCGAGCGGGTGCATCACGGCGACGTCTTCATCGACGAGTACGAATGGCTCCGCGATAAGGACAGTACTGAGGTCATCGCCTACCTGGAGGCGGAGAACGCCTACACCGACGCGCAGACCAGGCATCTCGGCGGGCTGCGGGACAAGATCTTCGACGAGATCAAGGCGCGCACCCAGGAGACCGACCTGTCGGTGCCGACCCGGATGGGCGAGTTCTGGTACTACTCGCGCAGCTTCGAGGGGAAACAGTACGGCGTGCAGTGCCGCTGTCCCATCGATGCCGCGGTCGAGGGAATCGATGCCTGGACTCCGCCGCGACTCGAGGTCGATTCCGAGATCCCCGGTGAGCAGGTGCTGCTCGACAGCAATGAACTCGCCGGCGGCCACGACTTCTTCTCACTCGGTGCGTTCTCGATCAGCCACGACGGCAATCTGCTCGCATTCTCCGTTGACACCAGCGGTGACGAGCGCTACCTGCTGCGATTCAAAGATCTGCGCACCGGCGAGGTGCTCGCCGACCAGATCGCCGGTACCGCGCCCGGCGCGACCTGGTCGCTGGACGGTACGCACGTCTTCTACCAGACCGTCGACGAATCCTGGCGGCCCGATACCGTCTGGCGGCATCGGCTCGGCACGCCGGAGGCCGATGACGTCAAGGTCTTCCATGAGCCCGACGAGCGCTACTGGGTGAGCATCGGCGCGACCCGCTCGGAGAAGTACCTGATGATCTGGGTCGGCTCCAAGATCACCACCGAGGGTTTGGTGCTCGAATCCGATAATCCGGAGGGGGAATTCCGGGTCATTCTGCCGCGACGCGAGGGTGTCGAATACTCCGCCGAACATGCGGTGGTCGGCGGCGAGGACCGCTTCCTGATCCTGCACAACGATGTGGTGGACGGGGTGAAGGCGGAGAACTTCGTGCTCGCCGAGGCCCCGGTAGCTGATCCGTCGAATATGACGCTGCTGATCGGGCACCGCGACGATGTGCGGCTCGAGGATATCGACCCGTTCGCCAGCCATCTGGTGCTGAGCTACCGGCGCGAAGCCCTGCCCCGGGTCGCCATTTGGCCGCTGACCGAATCCGGCTATGGCGAGCGGCGCGAACTCGAATTCGATCTGGAACTGTTCGCGGTCGGTCCTGGCGCCAACCCGGAGTGGGAGCAGCCGACGCTGCGCATCGGGCTCACCTCGTTCATCACGCCCATGCAGGTCTTCGACTATGTGCCAGCGACCGGTGAGCTGCTGCTGCGCAAGGAGCAGCCGGTGCTCGGCGGCTTCGACGCGAACGACTATGAGCAGCACCGGGATTGGGCGGTCGCCGCGGACGGCACCCGGATCCCGATCTCGCTGGTGCGCAGGAAGAACCTCCCCGAGGGGCCGAGACCGCTACTGCTGTACGGATATGGCTCCTACGAAGCCAGTATGGATCCGTCCTTCTCGGTGTCGCGGCTGTCGCTGCTCGATCGCGGCATGGTCTTCGCGGTCGCGCATGTGCGCGGTGGTGGGGAGATGGGACGGCTCTGGTACGAGCACGGCAAGACACTCACCAAAAAGAACACCTTCACCGATTTCGTCTCCTGTGCAAGGCATCTCATCGATACCGGCGCCGCCTCGCCGGACCGGCTGGTCGCCGACGGCGGCAGTGCGGGCGGTCTGCTGATGGGCGCGGTGGCGAACCTGGCGCCCGAACTGTTCAAGGGCATTGTGGCCAATGTGCCCTTCGTCGACCCGCTCACCTCGATCCTGGACCCATCGCTGCCGCTCACCGTCATCGAATGGGACGAGTGGGGTAACCCGTTGGCGGACAAGGACGTCTACGACTACATGAAGTCCTACGCCCCCTACGAGAACATCGAGGCCAAGGACTATCCGGCGATTCTGGCCATTACCAGCATCAATGACACCCGCGTCCTCTATGTCGAACCCGCCAAATGGGTCGCCAAACTGCGCGCGACCAAGACCGGCGACGCACCACTGCTGCTCAAGACCGAAATGAGTGCGGGCCACGGCGGCGTCAGCGGCCGCTATGAGAAGTGGAAGGAAGTCGCGTTCGAATACGCCTGGGTCCTGGACACCCTCGGCCTCGCGGAGGCATAGCGGCCGGGGAGCGCGGTCGGTAGGCCCGGCCGCGCTAGCCTGTGGTCTCGGGCACCAATAGTTTGCCGAGCAGCGCCGTGAGCTGGCGCCGCTCAGCGGCGGTCAGTGCGGCGAAGGTCTCATCGAGATAGGTCGGAATCGCCGCCTTCGCTTCGCTCAGCCGTTCGCGGCCCGCATCGGTGATGGTCACCGCGTAGGACCGCCGGTCGCGCGGATTGCGTTCGCGCTGTGCATAACCCGACTTCTCCAGGTCATCGCAGACGCTGACCATGACACTGCGATCGATCCGCAATTCCGCGCTGAGCGTCTGCTGCGAGCAGGCGCCGACGGCATCGAGCATCTTCAGCACCAATTGCTGACCGACGCCCAGCCCCTGCGGCCCGGCATGGATTTCGGCGGCTCGGGCCACCGCGGTCGACGCGCGGCCCAGGGCGATGTCGGGCCGTTCGGCGGCGAGCATGTGCGCATCGTTGGGATCGCGAGGCCCGAAGGTCCCCTCATGGGCTTCCGAGTTCTGCACCAGGGCATCGTCGAACGCTGCCCGCATCTGGTCGACAAGCCGCTGTGCCCGCTGCCGGGCCTGGCCCAGATCCTCGCCTTGCTGTAGGAGTTCGGCAGTTCGGTGTACTCGACCTCCTTGGAGAATCCGGTCCGACCATAGCGCCCGATACAGGCTCTCTACTGCGAGCGACAGCAGGAAATCGCGCTGGCCTTTACCAGTTCGACGAAATATCGCACCGAACTGTGAAGTGCGGGCGTCGCCTCACATTCCGAAGGGCTGCGTCGTCGTACTGCCGAGACCAACACCAACGACTGCAAGAGAGGCCTCTTCGATGAATGTGTTCTTGTGGATCGCGCAGGCGATCCTGGCCGCCCTGTTCGCCATGTCCGGGCTGGCGAAAGTCCTCCAGCCGAAGGACAAGCTGGCCGAACAGTATCTGTGGATGCAGGACTACTCTCAGGTGACTGTGTGGTTCATCGGTGTGGTGGAGGTGCTCGGCCCAATTGGGCTGATCGCACCTGCCGCGACCGGAATCGCACCAGTCTTGACACCGATCGCAGCGGTCGGGCTGGCGGTCATTGCGGTCCTGGCCGTGGGCGTCCACATCCGCCGCAAGGAGCCGGCCGGACTGCCAATGACCACCTTCCTGTTCGTGCTCGCCGCGCTCGTGGCCTGGGGTCGATTCGGCCCCTACAGCTGGTGACCGCCCCAAGGGACGCCCGGTCTCGAGTAGTTCGAGGCCGACAAGGGAGAGCATCGGTGTGGCGGGGGTCACGCGACGCTGGTGTGGCGGAGTGTTCGTCGGCGGGTCATCCGCCCTGCACGCCGAGTACATCTGCGGCTGGCACCGTGGGGTCATGAACGCTGAGCTGATCGTGTCGATCTCCGGGATCCGGGACACCACGCGGGACGCGGCAATCGAATTCGCGGCCGAGATGGACCGCCGCGACGTGCGCCTCTCGCTGCTGGTGGCGCCCCGGCTCAAGGGCGGGTACCGGTTGGTCGAGGATGCGGCGACGCAGTCCTGGCTGCGCGGGCGCCGGGCCCGCGGCGATGCGATCGTGCTGCACGGCTATGACCAGGCGGCCACCAAACGCCGCAGAGCCGAATTCGCCGCGCTGCCGCGGCACGAGGCGCGGCTGCGGCTCACCGCCGCGGATCGGGTGCTGGAACAGGTGGAACTGCGCACCCGGCTCTTCGCCGCCCCGCGCTGGGACGCCTCCGCCGGCGCGATCGAGGCGCTGCCGGAGGTCGGCTTCCGGCTCGCGCTCGGTCTGACCTCGATCCTGGATCTCGAACGGAATGTGGCGCAGAAGGCGCGCGTCTACGGCATCGGCGAGGGCTTCCGCGCCGAGCCGTGGTGGTGTCGCGCACTGGTACTGGGTGCGGCCCGGACCGCGCGCCGCGGTGGTGTGCTGCGGCTGGCCGTTTCCGCCGCGCAACTGGGCCGTTCCGGTCCGCGTCAGGCCGTGCTCGATGCCGTGGATCTCGCGCTGTTCCACGGCGCGACCAGCGAGGTGTACCGCTGGGAGCCGTTCACCGCCGCCAGGGCGGCTTGATCGGCACAAGCCGTGTGGGGGGTGTAGTCGGCACCGCCGCACGAGGGGCGCCGCCGCCCGCAATGGCGTGACCGGGCGGCGGCGCGCGGCCGATGCGGGGCCACGCGTACCGGGTCAGCGTCTCCGCGGTTCGGTCGCGGTGGTCACGACTTCGGCTCTGCCGCAGCGTCTTCGGTGGGATGTACGGTCGGTACGGCCGGGGTGGCGTTGTGGGTGAATCCGCCTGCCTCGGCGCGGGTGAGCGAGGTCGTCAGCGGATGCTTCGCCAATTGTTCGAGGCAGCGCATAATATCCGCGAGCAGCAGATCCGCCATGTCGTGGCTGAATCCGTGCCGGATCACCGCGCGCATGACGGTCTCGTCCTGGCGGTCGGGGGACAGCGGGTACGCGGCGATCAGCCAGCCGCGGGTGCGGAGCCGATCGGAGAGGTCGTAGAGGTTGCAACCGGGTTCCCCGCGCAGCCGCCACGACACCGCGGTGATGCCATGATGCGGATTGCCGCCGTGGATTATCTCGAACTGCCCCAGCCGCGTCAGGCCGTCGGCCAGGTACTGGGCGACGTGGTAGATCGCCGACTGCAGCCGGGTGTAGCCGGTGCGGCCGAGGCGGATGAAGTGGTAGTACTGCGCGACCACCTGTCCGCCGGGACGGGAGAAGTTGAGATTGAAGGTGGGCATGCTGCCGCCGAGGTAGTCCACATCGAAGATCAGTTCCGCGGGCAGATCGGCGGCCGCGCGCCAGATCGCCCAGCCGGTGCCGAGCGGGGCCAGGCCGGTCTTGTGGCCGGAGGCATTGATCGACTTGACCCGCGGCAGGCGGAAATCCCAGATCAGATCGGGTGCGGTGAACGGTGCGAGGAAGCCGCCGCTGGCGGCGTCGACATGGATCGGAATGTCCAGGCCGCTGACCGCCTGTAGCTGGTCGAGGGCCTTGCTGATCCCCGCGACATCTTCGTACAGTCCGGTGAAGGTCTGGCCGAAGGTCGGCACCACCATGATGGTCCGGTCGTCACAGTGCGCGGCCACATCGTCGGGATGCATGGTGAGCCGATCGCCGCGCAGCGGGATCTGGCGGATCTCCACATCGAAGTAGCGCGCGAATTTCTCCCAGCACACCTGTACCGGACCGCAGACGAAATTCGGCGTGCCGGTGCCGCCGCGCTTGCGCCAGCGGAACTTCGCGGCCAGGCCGCCGAGCATTGCGGCCTCACTGGATCCGGTGGTGGAGGTGCCGAGCGTGGTCGACGGATCGGGACAGTGCCATAGATCGGCCACCATCCGCACGCAGCGCCGCTCCAACTCCGCCGTCTGCGGGTACTCGTCCTTGTCGACGATGTTCTTGTCGATGGATTCGGCCATCAGCAGCAGCGCCTTGGGTTCGATCCAGGTGGTGCAGAAGGTCGCCAGGTTCATCCGGGAGACGCCGTCGAGCATGAGTTCGTCGTGCACGATCTCATAGGCGACGTCGGGAAGTAGCTCGGGAGCCGGGAATCTCTTTTTGGGTGCGGTCCGGTCCAATGCGGGCATTGCGAATAGGTCGTCGGATTCCGGTTTAGTCGCCATCTTGCCTCCAGCGCACTCGCAGCAATTGCCATCAAACGACTGATACCAGTTCCGTGGCGCTCGAAACTGGCTGTGTCACTTACGCATTCATCGAGACCATATTCAAGCTAGCTATTTGAACCTCGGCATTTGAACTATCAGCATGTCACAGAGCAAGTGATGTTCGCTGCGAAATCCCACATCGGCGACGGGGACGCCGAGACGCCCTTTGCCATCCGGAGAAATCCAACGTTTTTGCTCGTGCTCGTGCTCGGGGACTCCGAGATGTGGAGCCAGCTTCGGGCAATCTGCGCAATCCACCGGAGTTGACGCTGAACCATTACTCGAGGCAGTGCTCGATTGATAGCTCCGGTGAGCAATTGGCGCAGGCGGGTCCGCCCGTCATGCGGCACGTCTGCGCGCACTGTTCTCGATTGCTGGCAATTCCCGGGCGCACCATCGCGTTGACGACCACGTGCGGCACCTATGACGCGGCGCGGGAATGCGCGTATCGGATCGGGTCGGCGTGTAAGAGTGGTGTCGGCGGTGGCATTTCGGCCGTCGTCCCGGATCGGTGCGGGGTTGCCCGGGGCCTGGCTGGCCGCGGCGGGCAATTCGGTTCGGGTGCGGTTGCATGGAGAACTCTGCACGCATGAGCGGATTCTCGGTGTTCTGAACGGTTTCGAACGACGATACGACCAAGTGAGGCGCTGGTATGACTTCCGACGATCCCCGTACCGCCGCCCTGCGCGCGCGGGTGGCCGCCCTGATGGCGCAGGCGAAAATCGATCTCACCCAACTGGTTTCGTTCAAATCGGTGGCCGATTCGCGGCAGTTTCCTGCCGAGGAATGCGACCGGACCGCGCAGTGGGTGGCCGATGTGTTCGCCGCGGCCGGACTGACAAAGGTGGGTCTGCACGAAACACCCGACGGTAGTAAGGCGGTCATTGCCTCGCGTCCCGCGCCCGAAGGCGCGCCGACGGTATTGCTGTACTGCCACTACGACGTTCAGCCGCCATTGGATGACGGTGCCTGGCGCACCCCGCCGTGGGAGCTGACCGAGAAGGACGGTCGCTGGTACGGGCGTGGCAGCGCGGACTGCAAGGGCAATATCGTGATGCACCTGACCGCGCTGCGGGCGCTCGGTGCGGATCTGCCGCTGGGGGTGACGCTGGTCGCCGAGGGCTCCGAGGAACAGGGCACCGGCGGACTGGAACGATTCGTCGAGGCCAATCCGGAGCTACTGCGCGCCGATGCGATCCTGGTCTGCGACAGCGGGAATTTCGCCGTCGGGGTGCCGACCTTCACCGAGACATTGCGCGGCAGCGTCAATGTCATCGTCACCGTCGAAACCCTCGCAGGGCCGATGCATTCGGGCATGTTCGGCGGTCCCGCTCCGGATGCGCTCGCCGCCCTCGTCCACCTGCTCGCATCGCTGCACGACGAGCACGGCAACACTACGGTTGCCGGTCTGCCCAATGATCAGCGCTGGCCGGGTGTGCAGTACCCGGAGAACCAATTCCGTACCGACGCTGGCGTACTCGGCGGCGTCGAACTCACCGGTGACGGCACCGTCGCCGATATGCTCTGGGCGCGTCCGGCTTTGACGGTGCTCGGCATCGATGCGCCGAACGTGGTCGGCTCATCGGCGGCCGTCCAGCCCGCCGCACGCGCCCGCCTCAACCTGCGCATTCCCCCGGGCACCGATCCGAACCAGGCACTGAAACTGCTGACCGCACATCTGCACGCACACACCCCGTGGCGGGCCCAGCTCACCGTGGAGACCGAATCGATCGGCGCACCGTTCCGATCCGCGAGCGGCGGCCCCGCGCGCACCGCGATGGACGCCGCCCTGAGCGCGTCCTACGGCAGGGCAACAACCACCCAGGGCCAGGGCGGCTCGATCCCCCTGTGCAACGTCTTCGCCGACACCTACCCCAACGCGGAGATCATGCTCCTCGGCGTCGAAGAACCGAAATGCCTCATCCACGCCCCCAACGAAAGCGTCGACCCCACCGAAATCGAACACATCGCCCTAGCCGAAGCCCTCTTCCTCACAACCTACGCCGAACAGCGCCACTAGTGCTGGTCCCTCGATCACCATGCACTCACGCAGGACCGTCTCGACGGTTACCTGCATGAGCGCATGGTGATCGGATGTCCGAATCCGGGGTTAGAAGTATTGGTGGGTTTCGGGGGAGATGACGGTGAAGTCTGTTCCGGCGGGTCGCATTTCGGATAGGCGGGTGAAGTAGATGCCCTGGGCGTCGGGGTGGATGATGCCGAGGTGGATGGGGAAGGCGGTGCGGGGGCTGACGGCGCGTAGGTAGTCGACGGCCTCGCTGATGCGCATCCACGGGGCGGAGGCTGGGATCGCGAGTACGCCGACCGGGACGGGTGGCACCCATAGGGAGTCGCCGGGGTGGACGAGTTGTGCCGGATCATCCGGGGTGCCGAGTTGGAAGACGGTGTTATCGATGACCGGGATTTCCGGGTGGATCACCGCATGCCTGCCGCCGCCTCCGGTGATCTGGAGGTCACCGAGGGTGATCACATTGCCCGCGTGCACCGCCTCCCACGGTTCGTCGCGAAGCTGCGCGGTCTGTGGATCGCTGAACAGGCGCGCGTTCGGATTGTTGTCGAGCAACGCTCTGATCCGGTTCGGATCGATATGGTCGGGGTGCTGATGGGTCACCGCGATGGCGTCCAGGCCGGTAATGCCCTCGAAGCCGTGCGAGAAGGTACCTGGATCGAACAGCACCTTCTTGCCGTGCAACTCGACGAGAACGCAGGAGTGGCCGAAGTGGGCTATGCGCATGGGGCCATGCTATTTGACGCGACCCCGGCCGTAGCTCGGACAACCTGGACAACTACGCTGCTCAGGTAACCCCAACACCACCTGAGGAGCAACGCGTGGCACGAGTCGTGGTCGAGGTGATGCCGAAGGCCGAGATCCTGGATCCGCAGGGGCAGGCCATCGCCGGTGCACTCCCGCGCCTGGGATTCGCCGGAGTGTCGGATGTGCGGCAGGGCAAGCGATTCGAACTCGATGTCGACGACAGTGTCAGCGACGCGGAGCTCGAACAGATCGCTGAGGCGCTGCTCGCCAACACCGTGATCGAGGACTGGAAGGTCGTGCGGGTCTCGGCATGAGCGTGCGAATCACAAACAAAGCCGCCCTTGCGGGCATGACGGAACCGAGCGTCAGCGAGGCGCAGTCATGACCGCTCGCATCGGGGTCATTACGTTTCCTGGCACGCTCGACGATGTCGACGCCGCCAGGGCGGTCAAGCTGGCGGGCGCGGAGGCGGTCAGCCTGTGGCATGCCGATGCCGACCTGAAGCAGGTCGACGCGGTGGTCGTGCCCGGCGGCTTCTCCTATGGCGACTACCTGCGCGCCGGTGCCATCGCCCGGTTCGCGCCGGTGATGGGCGAGGTCGTCAAGGCCGCGGGCAAGGGTCTGCCGGTGCTCGGTATCTGCAATGGATTCCAGGTGCTGTGCGAAGCCGGTCTGCTGCCCGGTGCACTGACTCGCAATGAGGGTCTGCACTTCGTCTGCCGCGATGAATGGCTGCGCGTCGAATCCGCGAATACCGCGTGGACCTCGCGTTTCGAGCCCGGCGCCCAGATCCTCATCCCGATCAAGAACGCCGAGGGGCGCTACCAGGCCTCCGACCAGGTGCTCGACGAACTCGAGGGCGAGGGGCGGGTGGTATTCCGCTACGCCGGTGACAATCCGAACGGCTCGCAGCGCGATATCGCGGGCATCGCCTCGGCCGACGGCCGGATCGTCGGGTTGATGCCGCATCCGGAGCACGCCACCGAAGCGCTGACCGGTCCGAGCGATGACGGCCTCGGTCTGTTTCTTTCGGTGCTCGATACCCTGGTCGCCGCCTCTTAGATCCGACGCGAGCCGTCGGACGGTGCGGCGTGTTCGCCGCCCCGAACGGCGGCATCGCGTAGCGATTCGATGTAAGTGACGGTCGGGCGGCTGGTGGCTGCGCGGCCGAGACTCCTGCGCTCCGGCCCGGTCGGCCGCGAACGATCGCTCGAAATACTGCTCCGTGGTGGTTACCGCGTCAGGTGATCCGAGCGATGATGTCGAAATCGACGCCGTCGGCCACTGCGATATAGCCGTGCTGTTGGGCCTGGTTCCCGAGGAATCTCCTGGTGCCACCGGGTGTTTCGAGCAGTACACCCGCATCGAGCGTCGCGTGCACCGCTGGCACATGTAGTGATCCGACCGTCTCGGCGATGGCGCGCAGCGTGTGGATCGCCTCGTAGCTCATATTGCTGAAGCTGGTCAGTGCGGGCGCGAAGGCCCCGTGTAGCCGGCGGTAGCGGGCCAGCCGGTCGCGTCCGTCGCTGGTGTGTGGGTCGACGAAGAAGCTCGATGCCACATAGAAGTTGTGATTGGCGTCGGGGCCGCCCGCCAGCAGCACGTTCTCGTCGGCGGCCGGGCTGATGCGCAGCAGCGTGTCGGCGCGCCCGGTCGCGGCGAACTGCCTATTGAAGCGGGAGACGTCCGCGCCGACCATCAGAATGATGACGGCATCGGCTTCGTCCAGCGCGGGATGGCGCAGGAAATCGCCGAAATCCGGTGCGCCGAGCGGCACGAACCGCTCCAGCACGATGGCACTCGGATCGGGCAGACTGCGGCGCACCGCCTTTGCCGATTCGCGCGGCCAGATGTAGTCGTTGCCGATGATCGCCCAGCGCCGCACGCCGTATTCGCGCGCCAGCCAGTGCACCGCGGGCAGGGTCTGGCCCGCCGGATGTTCCCCGAGCATGAGCACCCCGGGGCGTTCATTGGTGAGGCCCTCATGTCCGGTCGCGAACAGATACGGCACCCGGCTGGCATTGGCGCGTGCCACCGCCAGCCGCACCGCGGAGGTATGCCAGCCGGTGATCGCATGCACCATTCCGGTGGCGAGCAGCGCCGAAACCTCGTCGGCGACTTCGCGCGGATTCCGGCCGCCATCGATATTCGTAGTACGAATTTCACGGCCGAGAAATCCTGCGCCGGTATTGATCTCATCGACGGCCAGGGAAATCGCGGCATCGCATGACGCGGCGACGATACCGCCCGGTCCCTGCATCGGAACTATGTTCAGTATCTCGATCGTGCCGTCTGGGCCCTCGCCGAACGCTGACATTCGGTACTCTTCTTCTGGTTCGAGCGAAATTCATGGCAGGCAGGAAATAATGACGACCATTGTAAGCGGATATTCCACGCTGCATGGTGCGCTGCGTGCCGCGGAACGGCGTTGGCTGGACCACCTCGACGCCGCCCTGTGTGCCAGGCAACTCACGGCCGATCAGTGGTCGATGCTGTCGAATCTGTCCACCGAGTTCGGGGTCACCATGAGTGAGCTCGCGGCCAGGTCACAGCTACCGCCGTCGTCGGCGACCAGACATGCCGACGCCCTCGCCGAACGCGGTCTGATCTTCCGGGTCGCCGCCGAGGACGACCGCCGCCGCATCCTGATCGGCCTGAGTCGGCTCGGTTCGGATCTGGTCGATTCGGTGCGGGCCGAAGAGATGCGCGCCGAGCAGCAGTTGCGCTCGCGTATCGGTGCGCGCCGTTATGCCGAGCTGATGCGTTTACTCGAACTCGTTTCCGCCGAGTAGTTCTCGGAGTAAGGTCAGCCTTAATCGTCGGATGAATAATCCGGTGAAACGTTCCGAGCGCTCGGTTCCGTATGTATGGACGAGCGGAATGTCGTTGCTTCGGTCGGGTTCCGGAATTGGTCCGATGCGATCGGCGACCTCGAACTCGACCACCGGATGTGGGCCGCATTGTGCTGCCCTGATATTCGACCATGGGAGTAGTACTCCACCGCGACAGTGATTCCTCGTGTGACGGCCAGGGTCTTCGCCGGGGCATGCGGCAGCAATGAGGTTGGGGCCGTGTTGCCGGGGGACGATTGGAACGAGGAGCATCCACCGCATCACACGCCGTGCCGATCGAAGATCGTGCGGCTCTATCGCGCTCGCGGCTGACACGCAACCGTGCGATCCGGGCAAGGTCGCCTATGTCCGCAACGGCCCCAAGGGAATTCAGCCCCAGCCGATCCTCGGCGAGGATGAAAGGTGTGGCGCGATTGCGTGCTGAACGGGCGGAACTCGTTGTGCGGCTGCAGAATCTGCGGTCGAGCGGGCGGCGCAGCACGGCGACGGCGATCGCATGGGATCCGCTCGAGGCGTAGCAGCGGATCCGGGAATGCTCGGTAATCGAGTCGATCGGTTCTGGCTCCTCTGCGTCTGCTTAGGATCGCAGGCATGCCCGTTTCCGCTACCGCTGCCACGGCCGCCGGTCTGTGTGCCTTCATCGATGACTCGCCCTCGCCCTTCCATGTCTGTCGGACGGTCGCGCGGGCGCTGGAGGCGCATGGCTTCACCCCGCTCGCGGAATCGGAGCCGTGGCCAACGGACGGGCCGAGCCGACACTACGTCGTGCGCGGCGGTTCGCTGGTCGCCTGGGCGACGGCCGATGCGTCCGGGGTGACGCCGTTCCGGGTGGTCGGCGCGCATACCGACAGCCCGAATCTGCGGGTGAAGCAGCATCCGGATCTGGCATCGGTCGGCTGGCAGCTGGTCGGGTTGGAACCCTATGGCGGCGCCTGGCTGAACTCATGGCTGGACCGCGAGCTCGGCATCTCGGGGCGGCTCAGCGTGCGAGATGGAAATGCGGTGCGCGACAGCCTGGTTCGCATTGATGAACCGATCCTGCGGGTGCCACAGCTCGCGATCCACCTCTCCGAGGATCGTCGCGGCGTCACCCTGGATCCGCAGCGCCACGTCAACGCGATCTGGGGTATCGGCGCGCAGCCGCGCTCGTTCCTGGAATTCGTCGCCGAACGCGCGCAGGTCGATCCCGCCGACGTGCTCGGCTGGGAGCTGATGACCCATGACCTGGCGCCGAGCCGTCTGGTCGGACGTGACGGCGATCTGGTGAGCGCACCGCGCCTGGACAATCAGGGCACCTGCTACGCGGGTCTGCACGCCTTCCTCGCGGCGATCGCGGAACCCGGCGCGGCCATTCCGGTGCTGGCGATGTTCGACCACGAGGAGGTCGGCAGCCAATCCGATCGGGGCGCGCAGTCCGATCTGCTGCCGACGGTGCTGGAGCGCATTGTGCTCTCGCGTGGCGGAGGTCGCGCCGAATATCTGGCCGCCCTGTCCGGATCCGTCTGTGCCTCCGGCGATATGGCGCATGCCACGCACCCCAACTACCCGGACCGGCACGAGCCCGCGCACCGCATCGAGGTCAATGGTGGTCCGGTGCTCAAGGTCAACCAGAACCTGCGCTACGCCACCGACGCGACCGGCGCTGGCGCATTCGCATTGGCCTGCGCACAGGCGAATGTGCCCCTGCAGCGCTACGTGCACCGCGCCGATCTGCCGTGCGGTTCGACGATCGGTCCGATGACCGCGGCCCGCACCGGCATGCCGACCGTCGATGTCGGCGCACCCCAGCTGGCAATGCATTCGGCGCGGGAACTGATGGGCGCAGCGGATGTTGCGGCCTATGCCGCCGCGCTGGCCGCCTTCCTGACCCCCGCGCCGGTCGGCCGGTAGTTCATTCGGCCTACCAGCTGCCGGAAGTCGTTCGGTGCAAGCATGCGCGAAGCCGACGGCTGCAGCGAAGGTGACAGCGCTCGATGACCCGCGCCGATTGTTCGTACGGCGCGGGTGCCGCCGCTAGGCGTCGACCGTCTCCCGGCTGTCCGCGGTGCTCGGGTGGTATTTCGCGACCGCGATGACGAACACCACGAGCGTCGCCCAGACGTAACTGCTGCCGATGATCTGCTGCCACCAGGCCCAGCCGAGTTCGAGGTCCTTCGAATGCGGCAGCAGCCATTGCGGGCCGATCAGGAACAGCAGAGTGAAGGCGGCGACGGTGCCGATGAACCACCGGTTGCGGGTGCCGCGGGCGATGGCGTCGGCGGCGACGAGCAGGGTGGGGGCGATCCACACCCAGTGATGCGACCAGGAGACCGGCGAGACCAGCAGCACCGCGGCCGCGTTGACCATCAGTGCGGCCACCTGCTGGTCGGCGCGGATCAGCCGGTGCATCCACACCGCCGCGAGGGCGATCGCGATCAGCGACACCGTGATCCAGATCAGCGTCGCCAGCGAATCGGAGACGCCCAGGCGGAAGGCCATCCCCTTGATGGACTGATTGCCCGCGAAGTAGGGCGGGCCGATGCGGCCGGTATCGAACAACGTGTGGAACCAGTATTCGGCCGAATCACTGGGGAACAGCAGGAATCCGAGTCCGATCGCCGCGACCGCGGACACGATCAGCGTGCCCGCCGCCTTCCAATCCCGGCGCAGCAGGAAGTAGAGCAGATATCCGGCCGGGATCAATTTCACCGACACCGCGATCCCGATCAGCATGCCGCGAGGCCAGATCGGTTTGCGGACAAGGCAATCCATGGTGATCGCGGCCATCAGCACCAGATTGATCTGACCGAAGCCGAAGGTCTGGCGGGTCGGCTCGAACATCTGCGCCACCGCGACCGCGCCGATAACCAGCGCCAGGACGGTCCGCGGCTCGAGCGTCGGGCGCAGGCGGGTGAGCACCAGCCACAGCGTGATGCCGAGGCTGAGCACCGAGGTCGCGGTCACCAGCACCTCGGCCAACACCAGCGGCATGAGTGCGAGCGGTGCGAAGAACAGGGCGGCCAGCGGGGGATAGGTGAACGGCAGCCCGATCCCTTCGACCGGGGGCATCGGACCGTACAACTCGCCGTCATCGAGCCAGACGCGCGCGCCGTTGCGATAGACCTGCAGATCGATGTACCCGTTCCACCAGTGCACCAGCAGTGAGACGGTCGCCGAGACGACGAATAGGCCCAAGGCGATCAGCAGCCAGCGCACCTGCTGGTTCGACATCGATGGGCGCGGCGAGCCGGATTCGAGCCGGGTGTCCGGCGTGGTGACGGGCCGCTCCGCCGGATCCGCAACCCCCGATCGATCGTTCACGGCCAAAGCCTAGCGGTCGCGACGTCGCGCAATGCGTGCCGACCCTAGGCATTCGGCCCGATCTACACCATGCTCCGCATCACATTCGGTGCCCTCGAATTCGGTTCGGTCGCGCGCAAAACCCGGCGATCCGGGCGACGCGTCGATGCGACCGGCTGCCCACGAAGTGCCACAGCTAAACTTCAAGGCGAATCCCCAGCTTCGCGCTCCGGCCCGAAAGGACCCTGGTACTCCGTGACTCCGCAGGTCGACACCGTCAGCGCAGCCGCAGCGACTCCCGATGCCCCGCAGCCGTACAAGGAGCTCGGTCTCAAGGACGACGAGTACGCGCGGATCAAGGAAATCCTCGGCCGTCGGCCCACCGACGCCGAACTGGCCATGTACTCGGTGATGTGGAGCGAACACTGCTCCTACAAGTCCTCGAAGGTGCATCTGCGCTACTTCGGTGAGACCACCACCGAGGAGATGAAATCCTCGATGCTGGCCGGCATCGGTGAGAACGCGGGTGTCGTCGATGTCGGCGACGGCTGGGCGGTCACCTTCAAGGTGGAAAGCCACAACCACCCCTCCTATGTGGAGCCGTATCAGGGCGCGGCCACCGGTGTCGGCGGCATCGTGCGCGACATCATGGCCATGGGCGCGCGGCCCATCGCGGTCATGGACCAGCTGCGCTTCGGTGCGGCGGAGGCACCCGATACCCGACGCGTTGTCGACGGCGTGGTGCGCGGTGTCGGCGGCTACGGGAACTCGCTCGGGCTGCCGAATGTGGGCGGCGAGACCGTCTTCGACGCCTCATATCAGGGCAATCCACTGGTTAACGCGCTGTGCGCGGGCGTGATGCGGGTCGAGGATCTGCATCTGGCCTTCGCCTCGGGTACGGGCAACAAGATCATTCTGTTCGGTGCGCGTACCGGTCTCGACGGCATCGGCGGTGTTTCGGTGCTGGCCTCGGACACCTTCTCCGGTGACGAATCCGGTACCGGCCGCAAGAAACTGCCGAGTGTGCAGGTCGGCGATCCGTTCGCCGAGAAGGTGCTCATCGAGTGCTGTCTCGAGCTGTACGCGGCCAAGCTGGTGGTCGGCATCCAGGACCTCGGCGGTGCCGGATTATCCTGCGCCACTTCTGAACTCGCGGCCGCTGGCGACGGCGGCATGCATATCGATCTGACCAAGGTGCCGGTGCGCGCCAAGGGGATGACCCCGGCCGAGGTGCTCTCCAGCGAATCGCAGGAACGCATGTGCGCGGTCGTCACGCCGGAGAACGTGGACGCGTTCATGGCCGTCTGCCACAAGTGGGATGTGCTGGCCACGGTCATCGGTGAGGTCACCGACGGCGACCGGCTGGTGATCAGCTGGCACGGCGAGACCGTTGTCGATGTGCCGCCGCGCACCGTCGCGCACCAGGGCCCGGTGTACGAGCGCCCGGTACAGCGGCCGGACTTCCAGGACGCGCTGATCACCGACACCCCGGACACCCTGCCCCGGCCGAAGACCCCGGAGGAATTGCGCGCCACCGTGCTGCAGATGATCGCCAGCCCGCAGCTGTGCAGCCGCCGGTGGATCACCGAACAGTACGACCGCTACGTCCGCGGCAACACCGTGCTCGCCGAACACGCCGATGCCGGTGTCATCCGGATCGATGAGGAGACCGGCCGCGGTATCGCGCTGGCCACCGACGCATCGGGCCGCTACACCAAGCTGGATCCGTACACCGGCGCACAGCTCGCACTGGCCGAGGCCTACCGCAATGTGGCCACCACCGGTGCCACGCCGAAGGCCGTCACCAACTGCCTCAACTTCGGCTCCCCCGAGGATCCGGGCGTGATGTGGCAGTTCCAGCAGGCCGTGCGCGGCCTCGCGGACGGCTGTGTGGCCCTTGGCATTCCGGTCACCGGCGGCAATGTCAGCTTCTACAACCAGACCGGTCAGGACGCCATCCTGCCGACCCCGGTGGTCGGCGTGCTCGGCGTCATCGACGATGTGCACCGGCGCATTCCGACCGGCCTCGGCCTCGAGCCGGGCGAGACGCTGATCCTGCTCGGCGAGACCGCCGATGAATTCGGCGGCTCGATCTGGTCGCAGGTCGCCCACGACCACCTCGGCGGTGTGCCGCCCAAGGTCGACTTCGCCCGCGAACAGCTGCTCGCCGAGGTGCTGACCGCTGGTTCGCGCGACGGCATGATCAGTGCGGCGCACGACCTTTCGGAGGGCGGCCTGATCCAGACCGTGGTCGAGGCCGCGCTCGCGGGTGAAACCGGTTGCCGCATCCTGCTGCCGGAGGGTTCGGATCCGTTCGTGCAGTTGTTCTCCGAATCGGCGGGCCGGGTGCTCGTCGCCGTGCCGCGCTCGGAGGAGACCCGCTTCACCAAGATGTGCACCGCGCGCGAATTGCCGTGGGTGCGCATCGGTGTGGTCGATCAGGGTTCGGATGCCGTTGAGGTGCAGGGGCAGTTCTCGATCACCCTGGACGAATTGCGCGAGGCGCACGAGGGCACGCTGCCGAAGCTGTTCGGAGCCAGTACCATTTGAGCGCACCGGAGGCTGGTGAGGTCTCGGTAGCCCTACGCGACGGCGTCGGCAGGATTGTCGGCGCCGTCGAGCGCTTTTTCCACCCGAATTACGTCGGGATCATCGTGGCCACGGTGTTCTTCGGCTGGTCGCTGACACCCTCTCTGCTGCCGCGTGATTGGCTGTTCGAGGGACTGGTCAGCGGTATCAACGCGGCTATCGGCTATGGCGTGGGCTGTCTGTTCGAGTGGGTGTATCGCAAATGGATACGCAAGCCGTTGCGTCGCAAGCTCGCTCAGCTGCCCACATCCGTCACGCGACAGTGGGCGCGGCGGCCGAAGTGGCTCTCGGGTGCGGTCAAGACCGCGATCGTGCTGGCCTGCCTCGGCACCGGGGTGTTTCTGCTGGTCGAGTCGGCCCGGTGGCAGCGCGAAATCACCGCGCTCATGGCCATGGAACCGATCACGACCTCCAGCTTTCTGCGCACCGGTGCGTTGAGCGCAGTGGTCGGTGCGATAGCCATCGGCGTATTTCGCGCCCTGCGCAGGATCGTCCGTGCGATCGCGTTCGAATTGATCCGGCGCGCCCACTTTCCGCGCCAGCTGGCCGTACCGACCGGCGTGCTCATTGTGGTCGTCGCGGCGGTGCTGCTGTTCAACGGCGTACTCACCAAGGTCTTTTTCGATGTGGCGAATTCGGCCTTCAGCGTGCGCAACGGGCATACCTCGCCGAATGCCGTCCAGCCGCAACTGCCCGAGCGTTCCGGCAGTCCGAATTCGTTGGCGGCCTGGGACACCCTCGGCTCCGAGGGCCGCTGGTTCGTCTCGTTCGTGCCGACCGCCGCGGAGATCAGCCAGGTCACCGGAAAGCCAGCGCGCGAGCCGATTCGGGTCTACGCCGGTCTGGAGTCGGCCGACGGTCCGCAGGCGCAGGCCGAGTTGGTTGCGGCGGAATTGGAGCGCACCGGCGCGTTCGAACGCAAGGTGCTGGTGGTGGTGACGACGACGGGCACCGGCTGGGTCGATTCGACCAGTGCCGAATCCATCGAGCTGATGTACGGCGGCGATACCGCGATCGCCGCGACCCAGTATTCGTATCTGCCCAGTGTGCTGTCGTTCCTGTCGGATAAGGACAAGGCCACCCAAATGGGAAAGCTGGTCTTCGACAAGATCTATGAGCACTGGTCGGCGCGGCCGGAAGGGGAACGGCCGAAATTGCTCGTCTATGGCGAGAGCCTGGGCTCACAGGGCTCCGAGGGCGCGTTCACCGGCCTGGCCGATATTCGCTCGCGCACCGATGGCGTGCTGTGGGTCGGGCCGCCGAATTCCAACCGGCTGTGGAGCGAAGTCACCGCCCGCCGCGATCTCGGCACCCCGGAGATACTGCCGACCTATGCCGACGGACTGGTGGTGCGCTTCGCCGACGGCCGCGGGGACCTGTGGAAGCCTGGGGATACCTGGCTGCCGCCCCGGATCGCCTATCTGCAGCACGCCTCCGATCCGGTGGTCTGGTGGTCGCCGGATCTTATTTTCGCCGAACCGGATTGGCTGCGCGAGCCGCGCGGTCCCGATGTGTCGTCGCGGATGGCGTGGTATCCGATCGTCACGTTCTGGCAGGTCGCCGCGGATCTGCCCAATGCGCAGCGGGTCAGCGACGGACATGGACACAACTACGGCAATCTGGTGCTCGACGGGTGGGCCGCGATCGCGCAGCCACCGGATTGGTCGGCCGATGTGGTGGACCGGATCCGGGACTATCTGGCGATCTCCGCGGCCCGCGAGCGTCAATTGAAATAGCTTTCCACCTGGGCCGATGGGTGCTCCGCAGGCTACGCACCCGGCGGGCCCGAACCCCTCGTCGCCGGGCTCGCCCGGATGCATGTCCTCAGCCGACGGATTTGAACGGATCGTGTTCCGCGATCAGTTTCTCCATCCGCGCCTCGTCCAAGCGGCGGCTGATGGTCGCCGCCTCCTGTTGGTCGCGAACCACCTTCGCCAGGGTGAAGGTGCTCGACACCAGGAACAGCACGGACATGCCGAGGAAGCCGCGCTGCGCGATATCCAATGGGAGATAGCAGATGCCGACGCCGGTCCCGAAGAAGCTGACGCCGAACGCGATCACGGCTTGCGCGAGAAAGGCCGAGGTGGTTTTCGGCTGGGCATTGGGAGTGCTCATGGGTACCGAGTCTGCGGATTCGGCGTGCGATGCGACCGCGTACAACTACTCGAGCGGGGTGGGTAGTTGTCGGAGATCGCGGTAAGTGTCACTGCCGCAGGATGATTCGCGAATCGATTCGGTCTGCGGCGCAAGAGCGGGGCGACCGACGGCACTGTGATCTGTGCCAGTGATACCGGGTTGCGCTCCGGCAACGTTCCCCGCTGACCGACATGCACCCGCATACTGTTCCTGTGAAGATCGCTACGGACCCGTTGCCGCCCGTGCCCGATCCCGACCGCCACGATCTGGGCATCGCGCCGTCTCGCTGACCGATGCTCGAATCCGACACCACCCTGGCGAAGCTGCGTGCGCGCGGCATCGTGGTGGTGCGGCGGGCCGAGGACATTATCGATCTCAACTATGTCGGACTGGTCTTCGCGACCATCTTCTTCGCGCTGTCGGTGACACCGTCGCTGGTACCGCGCGACTGGCTGTTCCAGGGTCTGATCAGCGGCATCAATGCCGCGCTCGGTTACGGCCTCGGCTGTGTGCTGGAGTGGCTGTTCCGCCTCTGGGCTCGGCCGCGGCTGGCCGAGCTGCTGCGCGGTCGGATCGCGCCGCCGCCGACCTGGGTGCGCTATGCGGTGAAATCCGCCATCCTGTTCACCGCCGCCGTCACCGCGGCGTTCATGCTGGTGCAGTCGGCCCGCTGGCAGCGCGAGATCACCGCGCTGATGGGTATGGAGGGCACCACCACCCCGGCCTATTTGCGCACCGGATTGCTCAGCATCGCGGTGGGTGCCGGGGTGGTCGCGGCCTATCGGACGTTGCGCGAGATCATCCGGTTCCTGGCCCGCCAGCTCAATCGCTGGGTGCGGGTGCCGCGCGAGCTGGCGCCATCGGCCGGATTTCTGGTCCTGGTGATCCTGACCGTCACCGTGTTCAACGGTGTGGCCTCGCGTGCCTTCTTCGCGGTGGCGAACTCGGCGTTCAGTGTGCAGAACGATCACACCTCGCCCAATGCGATCCAGCCGGTGCAGCCCGAGCGGTCGGGCAGTCCGGCATCGCTGGCGAAATGGGATTCGCTCGGATTCGAGGGTCGCTGGTTCGTCTCGCACGGTCCCTCCGCCGCCCGGATCACCTCGATCACCGGTAAGCCCGCGCGCGAGCCGATCCGGGCCTATGTGGGGCTGGAGTCGGCGCAGAGCGGTGCGGAGCGGGCCGAACTGGCGGTCTCCGAACTGGAGCGCACGGGTGCTTTCGACCGGAAGGTGCTGGTGGTGGTCACCACCACCGGTACCGGCTGGGTGAATTCCATGGCGGCCGGTGCCATCGAGTACATGTACGGCGGCGATACCGCCATCGTGGCCTCGCAGTATTCGTATCTGCCCAGTGTGCTGTCGTTTCTCGCCGACCGCGGCAAGGCGACGGATGCGGGTAAGCAGCTGTTCGACGCGGTGTACGAGCATTGGTCGGCGCGGCCGGAGCCAGCACGGCCGAAGTTGCTCGTCTACGGCGAGAGTCTCGGTTCGCAGGGGTCGGAGGCGGCCTTCGACGGACTCGCCGATCTGCGGTCGAAGGTCGACGGTGCGCTGTGGGTCGGGCCGCCGAATTCGAATCGACTGTGGGAGCAGTTCGTTTCGCGCCGCGATCCCGGTTCGCGGGAGGTCGAGCCGCTCTACGCCGACGGTCTGGTGGTCCGATTCGCCTCCGACAGGGCCGATCTGGCGCGGCCATCGACCGAATGGCGCGCCCCGCGCATCGCCTATCTGCAACACGCATCCGATCCGATCGTCTGGTGGTCCTCGGATCTGATCTTCTCCCAACCGGATTGGCTCTCCGAATCACGCGGCTCGGATGTCTCCTCCCAGATGCGCTGGTGGCCGTTCGTCACCTTCTGGCAGGTGACCTGCGATCTGTCCAATGCCCAGGGCGTCACCGACGGGCACGGGCATCGCTACGGCAGTCTGGTGCTCGATGGCTGGATCGCCGTTGCCGCACCGCCGGATTGGACCGTGGAACTGTCCGACAAGATCCGGACGCAGCTCGAGGCGGCCGAGGACTACGAGCGCGAGATCAAATGACGCTATTCGGTCGGATCGCGAAAACCGCTGTTGCCACGGGCATTCCGTTGGCATGGAGCAATTGGGTGCTGCCGCGGCTGAACCTGGAGCTGCGTGGCCGCACCGCCGCCAATGCCGGATTCGCGACCGGCTACGCACTGGTGTTCGGCGGCCGACCGAACTGGTTGTCCGCGCGTGGCCTCGGCTACGGACTCGCCTGGGCGGGTGTGGTCGCCGCCGGTTACGGTGCGGCCGTCGCCATTCCGGCGGTTCGCGAGCGCCTCGGCGGATTCGCCGACCGCGCCCCGGACGTCCCGCTCGATAAGTGGGTCGCGGTACACATCCCGATCGGAACCGTCTACAGCGAGGAACTCATCTTTCGCGCGACACTGAATCCGTTGCTGGACAATGTATTCGGGTCGTGTGGTGGCGCTTTGGTCGGAGCAGCCACCTTCGGCCTCTGGCACATCCGGCCCGCCCGCGCCGCGGGCGACAACGTTGCCGCAACGATCGCCGCAACCGCAGCCGGTGGCCTCGTGTTCGACTTGCTCCGCCGCCGAACGGACAGTGCCATCGCCCCCGCCCTGCTGCACTTCGCCCTGAACGCCGGTGGTGCACTCGCGCCGCGGCTCGCGGCTCGTTCGCCGAGTAGTTGACAGGCGGCGGCCGAGCACGCTGCCGCCGCACCGCTCCGGCAGATCGGAAGAGCGTC
>NZ_JBEXLC010000125.1:0-26628 GCF_040609795.1 Nocardia sp. NPDC004604 | reverse complement strand
GCGCCAGCATCGGCAGCACCCGGGCGGGCCAGCGCAGCGGGCCGATGGTGCCGGGTCCGGCGGTCCACATCAGCGCCATGATCGCGACCAACGCAGGCGCGGTCAGCTCGCGCGCGCTCGCGCGCGCCTTACCCCAATCGACGAACGCCAGCGCCGGAATCAGGAACCACGCGATGTACACCACCGGCAGTGGTTGGATGTAGCCCCACCAGGAACTGTAGGCGGGCATGGTGGTCGGCAGGCTGGCGTTCAGCGACTCCGACCAGGGCACGGTCAGGAACTGGTCGTTATTGATCTGGGAGGTGCCGCGCCAGGTCACCTTCGCCGAGAGCATGCTCGGCAGATAGGTCGCGAGCCCGGCGAGCGCCGCGAAACCGGCCACCGTCAGCAGCCGCAGCGAGGGCTGCCACTTCTTCTGATAAACCAGTTCGCCGACCGCCACCGCGCCGATCATCAGCCCGGCCTCCACGGCCGGGAAGATGTACTGCACCGAAATGGCCAGATACAGAAAGACGAATGTCGGAATCGGACCACTGCGGCCGCGCGCGTACCTGACACCGGAGGCCCAGGCGTGCACCATCCACGCGGTGCCGGTGAAGGCGGTGAACCAACTTGCCTCGTCGAAGAACAGCAGCCACCCGGTGAACGGAATCGAAACACCCGCGACCGCCGCCCACGCCGGCTTCGCGCCATAGACGAGGCAGATCCGGTACACGCCGAGGCCGAGGATGACCGCGAAGATCAGTTTGACCACGGTGGCGTACAGCGCGAGGTTATCGACCGAAGGCGCGATCAGATCGATCAGCAGCTGCGGCGGATTGAGCAGACCCGCCTCTTCGATCGTGTAATTGCCCGCCATCCAATGCTCGGGGACCAGCGCGGGCAGCTGTCCGTCGCGCAGCTGCCGCCCGAGCATCACCCATAGCGGGGCGTACTGCGATTCCGTGTCGTCGGTGTAGAAATGCCGGACGTTGGCCAGCAGTACCGCAACATATCCCGCGATCACCCCGAGCGCGGTAATGATGCCCCATTTGTACACGTCCCGCGGGGCAGGGACGCTACTTTCCACCACGAGTTCCAGACCCTACAGTGCAACACCGTTCGCTCGCATCGCCCGCTGGCCCGTGGCCCGAATCCGGTCGGCTCCGAACATGATCAGCGGGCCGACGGGGCGCGGTCGGCACCGTGTTAGAGTTCACGACGGCTCGGGCTCAGCACCAGCGACGAGTACCGGCACGCACCGTCATCGAAAGTCGATCTCGCCAATGCCGATTCCCACCGCACGTACGCCCCGGCCGGTTCCGGGGACATCGAGCGAGCGTCCGTTTGCCCGGTCCCAGAGCGGTCACCGGCACTCGGTCTCCGTCGTCGTGCCCGTCTACCGGGGCGAGGACACCATCGCCGCGCTCGTCGCCGAACTCGACAAGTTCGCCGAGCCGACCGTCACACCCGATGGCACCACCTTCATCGTCGACGAGATCATCCTGGTCCACGACAACGGCCCGGACCGCTCCGATGTCGTCATGCAGCAGCTCGAGCAGACCTACGAGCAGGTCAGGGCGGTGTGGCTGAGCCGCAACTTCGGCCAGGACGCCGCGACCATCGCCGGGATGGCGGCCGCGCGCGGCGAGTGGATCGTCACGATGGACGAGGACGGTCAGCACGATCCCGCCTTCATCGCGACCTTCCTGGACGCGGCGCTGGCCGAACGCGCCGACCTGGTCTACTCCAAGCCGACCAATACCCGCCCGCACGGCTTCCTGCGCAACCTCACCTCGCGCGGCGCGAAGATCGTGCTCGCCACCATCTTCGCCTTCCCGGATTCGACACGGTTCGAGAGCTTCCGGCTGATCCGCGGCGATATCGGCCGTCAGCTCGCCGAGGTCGCCGCCAACGGCGCCTACCTGGATGTGGCTCTGACCTGGGTGGTCGGCAATACCGTCTCGGTGCCGGTGCTGTTGCGCGCCGAGGGCCGCGAGGAGTCCGGATACAACTATCGGCGGCTGTTCTCGCTGTTCTGGAAGATGGTGCTGTGCAGCGGAACTCGCGGCCTGCGGCTGGTCAGCCTGCTCGGCGGCACGCTGGCGCTCGCGGGCGGGATCATGGCAGCGGTGATAATCGTCCAGAAACTGGCGGGCCATAACAACGATCCCGAGGGTTGGGCCTCGATGATCGTGGTCATGCTGTTGTGTTCGGGCGCGATCCTGTTCTCGCTCGGCCTCATTGCCGAATATCTCGGTGTGGCACTGCACATTCTGGTCGGTAAGCCGCTCTATCTGACCGTGGACTCACCCACTCCGCGCCCGGCTACCATCGAGGCGCCGGACACGACCCATCGAGTCACCGCCGCGGTACCGGCAGCCGCAGGTGAGAAGGGCAAAGGGGAGTGAACGAGCGCATCATCTTCAGCCGGCCGTTCCGCGCTCGCCGCGAGCTGGCGAACATCGAGGCCGTACTCGGCTCGGACCACAGCCATGGCGACGGCAAATTCACCGCGTCCGCGACGGCCAAGCTGAAGGACATCACCGGGGCGCCGCACGCGCTACTGACCACCTCCTGCACGCATGCCCTGGAATTGGCCGCGCTGCTGCTCGAACTCGGACCCGACGATGAAGTGATCGTGCCGAGCTTCGCCTTCACCTCGGCGGCCACCTCGATGGCGCTGCGCGGCGCGACGTGCGTCTTCGTCGATATCGATGAGGCGAGCGGCAATATCGACCCGGATTCGGTCGCCGCGGCGATCACCGACCGGACCAAGGCGGTCGTGGTCATGCACTACGGCGGTGTCGCCGCCGATATGGCGCGACTGCTCGCGCTCACCGAGCAGCACGGCATCGCGCTCATCGAGGACAATGCGCACGGCCTCGGCGGCACCTGGCGCGGTCGCCAACTCGGCACCATCGGCACGCTGGGCACCCAGAGCTTCCACGACACCAAGAATGTGCACTGCGGTGAGGGTGGCGCGCTACTGCTCTCCGACGAGATCCTGATGGGCCGCGCGGAGATCATGCGGGAGAAGGGCACCAACCGGGCCCGCTTCCTGCGCGGTCAGGTCGACAAATACTCCTGGCAGGACATCGGCTCCAGCTATCTGCCCAGCGAACTGAACGCGGCCGTACTCGACGCGCAGCTCGATGAATTCGACGCGATCCAGGTGCAGCGCCACCGGGTGTGGGACACCTACGCCACCCAGCTGCCCGACTGGGCCGAACGCACGGGCGCGCGGCTGATGACCGTGCCCGAGGATCGGGAACACACCGCGCACATGTTCTTCCTGCAGATGCCGAGCGAAGAGTCACGTGACGGGCTCATCCGGCATCTCGCCGCGGAGGGCATCGTCTCCCCGTTCCACTACATCCCGCTGGATTCCAGTCCGGCCGGACTGAAGTACGGGCGGACACCGGTGCCGTGCACGCGCAGCGCGCGGTTCTCCTCGACGATTCTGCGGCTGCCGCTGTGGCCGATGCTGACCGAGGCTCAGCTCGGTCGCGTGGTCGAGGCCGTCACCGCTTATAGCTAGGAGCCCGTCCCTACTGCTGCTGACGCTGCTGACGGGCGGCCTCGTCGCGGATCTCTCGAAGTCTGGTCGCCGCATCCTTCGTCGGCCGGGCGGGTACCGCGGGTGGTGTAGCTTGCGGCAGCTGCGGCGGCGTTTCGGCCTTGCCTCGGGTGGCGACGTAGAGCCGGAACGCGCCGTAGCCGAGCAGCAGCAGGACCACCACGGGCACCAGCGAGTAGATCACGCTCTGCACGAAGCCGACAATCATCAGCACGCCCAGCAGAGCCAGGATGCCGATGCCGAGCTGAACCTTCCACGACATCTCGAAACCTCCGTCGTCGTCGAGGACTTGGTATCCACGCTACGCACTTGCGGGCGTCGACGGCGGCATCCGGCGCGGGTTTGTCGCTGCGGTGAATACCGAATCCATGCGCCGGGTCCCGGCTTTCGCCGGGACGCCGGGCAACGGTCAGTCGGTGCCGAGCAATGCGGCCGCCTCGGCTTCGGTGAGCACCTCGTAGGCGTCCGATTCCCGGTTGTACCACCAGGTATCGGGTCCGGGCCGCGGGCGACCCTGGGCCTGCACCGCGCGGGTGGACGGACGGTAGGACGAGCTGCGCGGGATCTCACCGACGATGTACACGATGTCGGGGCGCTGGTCCGGATCGAGGGCCCGCACCGCCTCGGTCACATCCTTTGGTTCCAGCCGGAAGCCCTTGCGGATGCTGATCGCCGCCACCGCCAGCGCGTGCTCGCCGACAGGCAGGGCATAGGCGACCTCCATATCGACCGCGGTGATGTCGTTGAGGGTATCGACGATCGGTTGGGTGAATACCGGTCCGCGGGCGCTGTGGATCACCGTATCCCGGCGATCGACCAGCCAGTAGTCGCCATCGCCATCGCGGCGGAACAGGTTCTCCGTCGGCATCCAGGCGTCGCCCGCCGTGAACACACCGCGCAGTCCGCCATCGGAGAGGTCGATGGCCTCGGTCGCCTTGCCGAGCAGCAGTCCGACCTCGTTATCGGCGCAGCGGCGCGCGAAGCCGGACGCGTCGGTCCGGATCTGCCCCGTCACCGGGTCGTAGGCGACCAGTTCCACCTTGGCGGTGCCCGGCACCGGGCGGCCCTTGCAGCCTGCCTTCACACCGGTCACATTGGCCAGCACCACATCGCCCTCGATGGACGCGTAGAACTCCAGCACCCGGGCCGGCGCGAACTGCTCGGTGGTGCGCCGCCACAGCCCGGCGGGCATGCCCGAGCCGATGAACAGCCGGATCGGATGCCACATGGGGGTGGCAGTCGGCGGAGCCGACGGGGTGGGTGAGTGATGCCCGGCCGGGAAGACCTCGGCGTCGAGGATGTCGCGCAGCATGGTCCAGGTGTAGGTGACCACCGTGACGCCGTAGCGGTGCACCTCCTCGCCGAACCGGGTCGGATCCAGCGATCTGGCCAGCGCGATCCGGCTGCCGCCCGCGATCGCACCACCGAGGCTCACCAGCAGACCGGACGAATGATGCAGCGGCGCAAGGCATAGGACGGTGTCCTTGCGATCCAGATCGGCCGAGGTCGCGGTGCCGAAGGCGGACAGGGCCCAGCGGTGGTTGGTGATGTACTTGGCCTCGAGCCGGTCGCCGGTGCCGGTGACGAGCACGAAGGCCAATTCGCGCGCCAGACCCGGATCCGGACGGTACCAGGCGGGCAGTTGCACCTGGGTGGGATCGATCTGCTCGAGGTCGATCACGTTCTCGCTCACCGGAATATCGAGGGTGCGCGCATCGCCGCCGCCGAGCACCAGCACCCGGGTACCGGTGGCCGCCGCGGACCGCAGGTTCTCCGGATCCGAGACCAGGGCCTTGATACCGGTGAGCTCGATGGCCCGGTCCAGTTCGCTGCCGGGGGCGAGCAGTACGGCGACCGCGCCGAGGCGCGAGAGCGCGGCGACGGTGGCCAGCGCGCTCGGCCGGGTCTCCATCACCACCCCGACCCGAATGGCCGGGCGGATGCCGACGGAAATGAGCCCGCGCACCACATTATCGATACGCGCGTTGACGGCCGCGTTGGTGTGTACGCGATCGTCGAAGAGGAACAGATCACGCAGCGGCGCGCGGCGCGCCTGCTCGGCGACCAAGCTGCCCAACGAGATTCGGGTATGCGGCTGGATCATGCCGAGCCGGGCCAGCCGCGGCAACGCTCGGGCGGCCTCACCGGCCAGTTCGATGGAACCGCGCACGGTATTGCTGGCGATACCTTCCAGCGCCTTGCCGACACCGGTGCCCGCCTCGGCGAGGGTGGCCGCGGTATGTACGACGCGGGTGGCCGCCGAACTGGGCCGGTTGGTCGCGACATGTTCGGTCATCGGCGCGATTTCCGGCGGCAGCGGCTGATCGCCGTCCATCCAATCGATCCACTGACGCACCAGCGGCCAGGTGTGCCGGGTCGCCATGCTGCCCGCGACGAGGCCGAAATGTCCTGCCACCAAACTGGCTTCGTAGACCTCGGCATTGGGCGCGGCCCGCACGATGCCGCGCACCGCGGCTGGCTGGCCGATATCGTCGACCTCGCCGACGAAGGCGAGGATCGGGCACTTCAGTTCGGCCAGCGAAATCGGCTGATCCCGGATCACGAAGCCACCCAGCATCAGTCGGTTGTGTGCCACGAACTGCTTGAGCAGATCGGCCGCCGCCGGGCCCGCGTAGCCCACCCAGCCGTCACTATTGAGGAAGCGGCGCTGACGTTCCTTGGGCAGCAACGCCTCCCGATCGTGCAGCTGGCGCAGGAAGTCGATGCGCGATTTGGCGGTCTTCACCGGATCGAGCATCTGGAAGCCGACCCGGACCATGGAATCAGTGATCGGTAGCCGCGTCACCACATGGTCGGCCAGGAACTCCGCGACGTCGGAAACCATGCCGTACGGCAGTCCGAACGGCATCCCCGCCACCACATCGACCGGGCTACCGAAGGTCACGATGCTCTCGACCCCCTTGCCGAACCGGTAGGCGGTGGTCTGATAGGCGAACATGCCGCCCTGGGAGTAGCCCATCAGATGCACGCTGCTGCCGGTCGCATCGCAGACCGTATCTATGGCGCTGTTGATCGCGAGGACGTGATCGGCCAGATCCCGTTCCCAGCCGCCCTCCTCACTGGCGGGCGAACCGAAATCGACCACCCAGCAGTCGATTCCGCCGCGGTGCAGAATGCCGACCGCGCCGTCCTCGGCGTTCACATCCCAGATGTCGGCGTTGACCATCAGCGGCGGCACCAAGACCGCGACCGGGCGCCCCGGGGTCGTATCGTCGGGGAAGTAATGGCGCAGCCGATACATTCTGCGCCGTTCCACTATCTCGAACGGCGAACCCTCGACATCGTGGGTCAACCCGCCGAAGCGGATGACCTCGAGGCCGTTCTGGGCCGTCGCCATCAACCGCTGCACCGACCCGACCACACTCTTGGCATTGAACTTCACGATCGCTCCTGGCCCTACCCTGCAAAGTGACCCGCATCACACACCCCGATGTGCTCAGACGAGCTTCCCACACCGTGTATCCATTATGTGTCCGCTGTGACCGGTTCCATGCCAGGTGGGGGCCGATCTTCCGAATGTTCGCCGCATGGGTATGGAGACGGCGCGCAGAAAGATACCGACCGTTCAGACACGTCCCAGAAGTCCGGATTCATCCCAGGACGTTATCTCCGGTTGTCCGTATCGAGTTCGTGTCGTAACCATCCAGAAAACAGACCGGCATACTCGTGGCTTGTTCTCCGAAATTTCCCTGCGCACAGCATCTTTCGCGGTCTAGGATCGATGCCGTTCGGAACGCAATGTCGCGTAAGCCAATTCGCACGAGAGAGTCGGTCCTTTTTTCATGTCTCGGTCCGTCCTATCTCTCGGCAACCACCTCGTCTCAGCCTCGACAGGCATGCCGCCTGTCGAATTGCTGTGAACAGCAACCGAATCTGAAGTGCCGTCGACTATCAGTGCACCACAATCGCCCGTCTCGGTGACCATCTCAGGTGAGGACAACGCATGACCATCGAAATGCCAGTCCAAACAGAAAACAACGTTCGCAAGAGCCTCAGCACCGGTGCCGCCCAGCAGCTCGCGCACACCACCAAGTCCGAGCCGCAGATGCAGGGCATCACCTCGCGCTGGCTCACCCGCATGCTGCCGTGGACGCAGGTCAACGGCGGTATCTACCGAGTCAACCGCCGCCTGACCCATACCGTGGGCAACGGCGAGGTCGAGTTCGTCATCGACGGCTCGCACGCCAGGGTGATCCCGATGGAACTCACCGAACTCCCGCAATTGCGGGACTTCGACGACGAGGAGATACTGCGCGCACTCGCCCAGCGATTCGAACAGCGTGATCTCGGGCCCGACACCGTGGTCGCGGAATTCGGCAATCCGATGAATCAGGTCATGCTGATCGTGCACGGCAAACTGAGCAAGATGGGCACCGGAGAATACGGCGAGCAAACCAAGTTGGGGATGCTCGCTGGAGGGGATTTCTTCGGTGCCGAAGCACTTGTCGACGAGTCGGCTATTTGGCCGGTCACCGTCAAAACCGTCACTCAGACCACCATGTTGGTTCTCCCCCGGCAAACGCTCGACGAAATACTGGAATCCACCCCGGCACTCCGCGAGCAATTGTCCCGGGTGGCCGCCGCACCGGCCCGGCCGCAAAATACCAAGGGCGAGGCGAATATCGAGATCTCCTCGGGCCACTCGGGCGAACCGCTGCTCCAGGGCACCTTCGTCGACCTCGACGCTGCCCCGCGCGAATACGAACTGAGCCTGGCGCAGAGCGTCCTGCGTGTGCACACCCGGGTCGCCGACCTTTTCAACGACCCGATGAACCAGGTCGAGCAGCAACTGCGGCTCACCATCGCTGCGCTCTACGAGCGTCGCGAGAGCGATCTGGTCAATAACCCCGATTTCGGACTGCTGCACAATTGCGACCTCGAGCAACGCATCTACAGCGAGTCCGGCGCGCCGACACCGGACGATATGGATGAACTGCTCAGCATGCGGCGCAGCACGAAACTCTTTCTGGCACATCCGAAAGCAATCGCCGCCTTCGGTCGTGAATGTAGTAGGCGCGGGCTCTATCCCGATCCGGTCGAGGTGGACGGACACCGGGTCTTCGCCTGGCGCGGGGTCCCGATATTCCCGTGCAGCAAGATTCCGGTCAGCGATACCCAGACCACCTCGATCCTGGCCATGCGCACCGGCGAGAAGGATCAGGGCGTCATCGGACTGCATCAGACCGGCATTCCGGATGAATACGAGCCCAGCCTGAACGTCCGATTCAAAGGCATCGACGATCAGTCGATCATCTCCTACCTGGTCAGCTGCTACTACTCGGCGGCGGTGCTGGTGCCGGACGCACTGGGCGTGCTCGACAACGTCCTGGTCGCCCGGCAGGCGGAATGACCGGGGTGGTGACCGATGTCGGTGCTCTCGCGCGTCTCGGCACCGGCGGCCACGAGTGATGTGGCCGCCGCGGTTGCCGCGCTGTTATCAAATCTCGATGCCACCGCTCCGCCGACGTTACCGCTAGCGGCTCCGCAACCACCGGAGGCCGCTGTTACACCTGAAAGCACGGAAATACCCGAATGCACAGCATTACCCGAATCGAACGGATCATCCGAAGCCGAGGTGGTGGAAGCTGATTCGCCCGAGCTGGACCGGTCCACCGAACCTACGACACCTGCTCCGCGCCGCCTCCTCGGACCCAGCGGACTCGGCGCGGCTGCGCTCCTACTCCCCGCGTCCGCGTCTACGGAAGCGGGATTACCTACTACTGAGGTACCCGACCCCGCATGCACACCTACTATCCGGGCGGCTGGTTTCCAGCCGCCTCCAGTGGCGCTCGATGCCACATCGATCACTGTCGGCGCGGCGCAGGGGGTCGCGCCGACAGGATCGACGTCAACCGAGCAGAAATCCGCGCGGAGTCGAATTCCCGTCGGCCCCACGGGTTTGGGTACCGCGTCGGCCTACCTGCACGGCACCGCGGCACCGATTCCACCGCTGTACTGTCCGCCGCCGCTGCGCGACGACCCGGTATTGGCCGAACTGGTCAATGACGGGCTCATCGCCTGGGCCGGGGATATCGGCCTCTACGCCGGACGACTGGATGAACTGCGCGATGCCGACTTCGGCCGCCTGATCATGCTCGCCCATCCGGACAGCAACGATCCCGACCGACTGCTCGCCGCCGCCAAATGCGCGGTCTCCGAATGGGCGGTCGATGACTACTACTGTGATGAGGGAGCCGATGACACCGCACCCGACGGCACACCCTCCAGCGCCGAGACCGAACTCGGTCCGCGGCTCGAATTGGCCGCCGCCGCAATAGATCCCGTTCATCTGCCAGCGCGCTACGCACCCCAGCTGGAACGGGCTATGCAGGCCGATCCGATCCTGCGCGCGTTTCGCACGTCCTTCGAGCATTTGTCCCGGTATGCGACCCCGGCTCAGCTCGCCCGATTGCGCACCGAGATCGCCGGATGGTTCATCGCGCTCGGTGCGGAGGCCGGTTGGCGGGCCTCGCACCGCATGCCACCGGTATGGGAGTACCTCGCCAACCGGCAACCGCACAGTTTCCTGCCGTGTATGGCACCGATCGATGTGGTCGGCGGATATGAGCTCCAGGCCGCCGAGTACACCGATCCACGGGTGCGCCGGGTGGTCACCACGGCCGCGCTCGCCAGTCAGATGGTGAACGACCTGTACTCGATGGCGCGCGAAGACCGTTCGGAAGGTAGGGAATTCAACCTGCCGACGGTCTTGGCGGCGGAGGAGCGGTGCTCCCGGCGCGAGGCGGTGGTGCGCACGGCCGCCATCCACGATGAGCTGGTGCACCGATTCGAACAGGAGGCGGGGCCGCTGGCGGCCGTCGGATCGGCCGAACTGCGCCGATTCCTCGGCGGACTGTGGGCCTGGATGGGCGGCAACCGCGCTTGGCACGCCGCGAGTAAGCGCTACAACGAGTCGAATTAGCCAGTACCGCAACGAAATCAGTAGTAACGCAACAAGACGAGAGGATGATCAGGCATGACCATGCTCAATCCGGACACGGGGTCCGTCCTGCGCACCAGCTACCAGAAGGCCGTTGCCGAGTACTGGAACAACAACCCGAACGACGACCGGGTCAATGTCAAACTCGGGGAGGTCGACGGACTCTTCCACCACCACTACGGCATCGGCGAACCCGATCAGGCGGCGCTGGCCGGACCGGAGGACACCCGCGAGGAGCGGATCGTCAAGGAACTGCACCGCCTGGAGACCGCGCAGGCCACGCTGCTGCTGGACCACCTCGGCGATATCCGGCCGGGCGATCGGCTGCTCGATGGCGGATCCGGCCGCGGCGGCACCAGTTTCATGGCCGATCAACGGTTCGGCTGTCAGGTCGACGGTGTCACCATCTCCGAATATCAGGTCGGCTTCGCCAAGGGTCAGGCCGCGCACCGCGGTGTGGCGGATAGGGTGCGCTTCCACTTCCGGAACATGCTGGACACCGGCTTCGACACCGGATCGATGCGTGGCATCTGGACCAACGAGACCACCATGTACGTCGATCTCGCCGAACTGTTCGGCGAATTCTCCCGGCTGCTCGAACCCGGAGGGCGCTACGTCTGCATCACCGGCTGCTCCAACGATGTCAGCGGCGGGCGCTCGTCCTCGGTCAGCTGGATCGATGCCCACTACGGCTGCATGATCCATCCGCGCAGCGAGTACTTCCGGACCATGGCCGACCACAATCTGGTGCCGATCAATGTGATCGATCTGACCGCCGCGACCATCCCCTACTGGGAGCTGCGCACCGAATCCGAGCTGGCGACCGGTGTGGAGAAGCCGTTCCTGACCGCCTATAGGGAGGGCAGCTTCCAGTACCTGCTCATTGCCGCCGATAAGGTGGGCCGGTGACGGAAACGCTGACCAAGCCGATCACCGACCGCGAGGCCCTGCCCGTCGAACTCGTCGACGACGCCGGGTACGCGGTCGGTGCGTGCCCGGTGGCGCAGGCTCATACCGCGCCGGGACTGCTGCACCGCGCGTTCTCGGTGCTGCTCTACGACGGCGCGGGGCGGGTGCTTCTGCAGCAGCGTGCCGCGGTGAAGACGCGGTTTCCGCTGCTGTGGGCCAATACCTGTTGTGGGCATCCGGCGCCGAATGAGCCGGTGGCGGCGGCCGCCGCGGTCCGGCTCGGGGAGGAGTTCGGGTTGGCCACCGCACTTACCGAGGTCGGCATCTTCCGGTATCACGCCGAGGATGCCGCGACCGGTCGCGTGGAACACGAATGGGATCATGTGCTCATCGGCCGGTTGAGTGCGGAGTTCTTGCAGAGCGCCGCACCGCGACCCGATCCGGCCGAAGTCGCCGACTACGCGTGGATCCAGCCGGATGCCCTACGCGACGCGATCGCCGACCATCCCGAGAGCTACACGCCATGGCTGCTGGGTGTGCTCGAGATCGCGGACGAGGCGGTACGGGTTATCTGAGAAGTCGGTCCCGCTGGCCCGGCCGATGGCCGGTACGCGGGCCGCGGCCGAGGCAGCCACCGATCACCTCCGGCGTCATCTTGTAGTCGGTGTTGATCCACGCGTGTGGCTGCCCGGTCCGGACTCGCCGCCCGTGCGGTTGCCAGCAGGTGTTAGTGCGGATGCTGGACCGATGCCGTGTGGCGAAGACGAAACGCGATTCCCGCGCACGCGCTGGCCCGCATCGTAGCGTGGTCCGCGCGAGTCCGGACCACGGTCGCAATCCGATCCTCGTCACCTCTTCGGGCGGTAAATCGAGCTGAGCACGAGCTGGCCCCTCGCCTCTTTGCTGCTCCTTTGGATCGACACATACGGGTCTGCCCGCAATCACTCCTTCCCGTCAAAGTTCATGCTCTAATGCGCATATCTACGTTTCGGCAAATATCTGGACTCGCATCCCGCCGATACGGCGCTTGTCACACTGCACAAACCTTCGAGAACTCACAGGAACGGCACAGCGTCCAGCCAGGTCCGACTTGCATCCTCGATCGGGTACGAGCTTGTGGAATTAGTGAGGTGCACGATGGTCGAACTCGAAGTCGCGGACGATAAGGTGACGGTTCGCGTACTCGGCGGGCACCGTCTGCTGGCGTTGCGCGAGCATGTGACCTTCGATCTGGCCGATATCACCGAGATCACCACCGCACCGGTCGACCTGCGCCCACCGTGGGTCCGCGCGCCCGGCACCTTCTTTCCCGGCGTGATCGCCGCCGGCACCTACCGAGGTAGGGGCCGAAAAGAGTTCTGGGACACCAGATTCGTCGGCCAGGCCATTCTCATCGACCTTGCCGGCCCCGGCTTCACCCGTCTGGTCGTCGATGTCGACGATCCCGATGCCGCCAAGCGAGCCCTCACCGCGGCCGTCGCGGCCTGACCGAATCCCTTCCCCCACTCATGGATTCGAGCCGAACGACCGCAGCGGCCCGGTGTACGGCTTGGGTGGCGGAGTGGCGAACTCTCCCCTACCCGATTTGCGCAGGCCGAGGGTGATCAGCGACTGCACGGTGAGGGTGGCGGCGGCGACGCCGTCGATCACCGGGACGCCGATCTCGTCGCGAATGTGGTTGCACAGGTCCGCCATTCCCGCACAGCCGAGCACGATCGCGTCGGAACCGTCGGCGTCCACGGCATCGCGGCAGGCCTCGGTGACGATTTTGCGGGCGTCCGGATCGGTCTCCAGCGCGAGCACCGGAATTTCGCAGGCGTGCACGCCGCGGCAGTGGCATCGCATGCCATAGCGGTCCACCAGATCGGTGGCGCGGCCGATGGTACGGCTGAGTGTGGTGACGATGCTGAAGCCGCGGCCGAGATGGCTGGCCGTATGCATGGCCGCCTCCGCGATCCCGATTACCGGGCCGCTGGCCAGTTCACGGGCCGCGTCCAGGCCCGGATCGCCGAAGCAGGCGATCACATAGCCGTCGACACCCTCCTGCTCACCGCGCTGAATGGCGGCCAGCACGCCAGGAACGCTGAGCGCTTCGTCGTAGTGGCTTTCGATCGAGGCGGGACCCATCTCTGCGGTGACTGCGTCGAGCAGTGTGCCCTGGCCCGCCACGGCCTTGGCGCACTGCTCGATCGTGTCGGTCATCGCCCGCGTGGTGTTCGGGTTGACGACCCGGATGCGCATCAGGCAGCGACCCCCTTGACTGCCAGTCGGGTTCGCGTCGCCAGCAGGTAGTAGATGACGAAGCCGAGCCCGCAGCCGATGAACCAGCTGTACTGCGCGGCGGTGTACATGCCGGTGACATCCTTGACGAGCACCGGGATCACCGCGACGATCGCGCCGACGGCCGTGGCGATGATGGCGGCGGGATTGTACCCCTTGCTGTACCAATAGGTTCCGGTCTCCGACCGGGTGAACAGGTCGTCGACTACTACCTGCTGCTTGCGCACCAGGTAGTAGTCGGCGATGAGCACGCCGAACAGCGGGCCGATGAACGCCCCGAGCACCTCGAGGGTGTAGTGGATGACCTCCGGATTGTTGTAGAGGTTCCATGGCGTGATCAGGACCGAGCCGACCGCGGCGATCATGCCGCCCGCGCGCCAGCTGATCCGCTGCGGGCTGACATGGGAGAAGTCGAAGGCCGGGGAGATGAAGTTGGCGACGATATTGATGCCGATGGTGGCGATGGTGAAGGTCAACGCGCCCAGCACGATCGCGAAGGTGCTGTCGATACGTGCCACCGTCGCAACGGGATCGGTGATCAGCTCACCGTAGACCGGGACGGTCAGCGATGCGGTGATCACGACCAGCAGCGAGAACAGCAGGAAGTTGACCGGCAGCCCGAGCAGGTTGCCGCGCCGCACCGCGGCGAAACTCTTTCCGTAGCGAGAGAAGTCGCCGAAGTTCAGCATCGGGCCGGAGAAATAGGAGACCACCAGTGCGATCGCGCCGAGCATGACCGGTACCGAGGCCCAACCCGTGTACTTCACCTCGCCCAGTTTCAGATCGATGGCACTCCAGCCCGCCTTGGCGATCAAATATCCGCAGAGCAGGAACATCACGACATACACAGCCGGACCGCAGAAGTCGATGAACTTCCGGATCGATTCCATGCCGCGCCAGAACACACCGGCCTGCACCACCCACAGCAGCAGATAGCTGCCCCACCCGAGCAGCGAAAGTCCCAGGAACCCGTAGTCATCCACGACCGCATACGGTGCCAATCCCGGAAATAGCTTCACCAGAACGACATCCAGCGCCGCCGAGGCGAGAAAGGTCTGAATTCCGTACCAGGCGACGGCGATCAGACCGCGGATGATGGCCGGGATATTGGCGCCGAGCACCCCGAACGCGCTGCGGCACATGACCGGATACGGCACGCCGGTGACCTGGCTCGGCTTGGCGACCAGATTGCAGAAGAAATAGACGATCGTGATCCCGATCAGCAGCGCAGCGAGCACCTGCCAACTGGCCAGTCCGAGCGCGAACAGGCTGCCCGCGGTGACGTAGCCGCCGACGCTGTGCACGTCCGACATCCAGAAGGCGAAGATGTTGTAGGAACCCCAGGTCTGCTTGCGCAGCGGTGCCAGGTCCGCATTGGTCAGTCGTGGGTCGTAGGCGGGTGCTGACGGTGCCGCGGGTGCGACCGGTGTGGTGAGCGTTTCGGTCATGGTGTGTCCCATCCGAGGGCGAAACTGTGATCGAAACGACGGTAGAAACCACGCATTGCCCCACCATTGCGCAGTTATTGCCCGGCTATTGCGCGACAGATATATCTTCCGGCGCCAGCAGGCCGGTATCGGTGGGCAGCGTCGTAATGACCGTCTCCAACCTGCTGTGATGCCGTTCGGCCGCCAGCAGCAGACGATCTACGTCGCGTGCCATGAACGCGTCGAGCATCAGGGCGTGATCGGTATGCAGGCGTACCCGGTCGGCACGGCCGATATGCACCATCGACTGCACCGGCTCGGTGACATTCCACGCCGACTCCAGCATGTGCAGCAGCCGGAACATGCGCGACGGTTTGGTCAGTGCCACGTGGAAATCGCGCGATCGGCGGTGGTAGGCGACCGGGTCGTCGTCCCGAATCGCCTGTTCCAGTACCGAATTCAGCTCGAGCAACTGCGCGCGGTCGGCGGCAGTGGCATTGCGGGCGGCTGCTGCCAGTGAAGCGGTCTCCAGGGTCTCTCGCACGATATACATTTCGCGCAGCTCATTGGGGGTCAGCTGGGCCACCGCGTACCCGCCGTGTGGCTGATGCGTGACCAGCCCCTCCCCGATCAATGTCTTGAGCGCCTCCCGCACCGGGATATGGCTGACGCCGAATAATTCGGCGACCTCGCGCAGCGGAATGACGGTGCACGGCGGCGCGGCCCCGTCGAGAATCACCCGGCGGAGTTCGCCGAGGATCACTTGCGGTCGGCCTGGTTCATCGACAACCAGCCTCGCGAGCAGCGCCGATCGTCTTCTCGGTGGCATGCGGACACGCTATGCGAGCCGTGTTGCGATCGCGGGGCCCGATGTGACGGTCAGGAAACGTTCACCGAACCGACCGGTCGCGTGGTCGGCTCGATTCGGATATCGACACCTTCGAAGGCGCCATTACCACCGTGCCATGCTGTTAGTCGGTCGAACGACAGGGGTATTCCGGTGACACTTACGACAACGCAGTCGGTGGATCGTCGCTATGTGCGCCTGGTCGCCGAATTCGACAGGCTATTCCGGCGCCCCAGCGATGGCGGCGGCGCACTCGTGGTCTACCAGCACGGCGAACCGGTGGTGGACGTATGGGCCGGGTTCGCACATCCCGATGTGCCGTGGGCCGCCGATACCGTGGCCATGGCCTACTCCACCGGAAAAGGCGTTGTCTCGACGCTGGCGCACCGACTGGCCGAGCGCGGAATGTTCGATTACGACGAGCCGGTCGCCACCTACTGGCCCGAATTCGCGGCCGCGGGTAAGCAGCGGATAACGGTCCGCGAGATGCTCACGCATCGGGCGGGTCTGCACCGGTTGCGTGAACTGCTGCCTGGACCGGTGGAGCGGTTCTTCGACGACGCCGAGGTCACCGCCGCTCTCGCGGCCTGCTCCCCCGATCCGCGCCACACCTACACCAGCGGCTATCACGGAATTTCCTTCGGGCATTTGGTCGCCGAGCTCATCCGCCGGGTCACCGGCGCGGACTTCACCGAGATTCTGCGCACCGAAATCGCGGAACCGCTTGCCGCGGAAGAACTCTGGTTCCGTGTGCCGGAAGCCGAGCGCGGCCGGATCGCCACCAACTTTCCCCGGCTCACCGTCGCCGGAATGAGTTGGGAAAATAGTGCCCGACTCATGGGCCGGACCCGATTCGCGGCGGCCGCGGAAACCACACCGCGCGGGTTCGCCGATCTGGTTTCCGATCCGCGCCTGCACGATTCGGTCATGCCGGGCGTCAACGGCGTGTTCTCCGCGCGTGCGCTGGCCAGGATGTACAGCGCGCTCGCAACCAATGGTCGGCTGGGCGATGTCCAGCTGTTGCGTCCGGAAACCATCGAGCAGATCACCCGGCGTCAGGTCTTCACTCCCGATTACGTTCTCGCCTTCCGCATTCCGTGGGCGTTGGGCTTCCACGGCGTTCCGATGAAGCCCTCGAAGGCCGAACCCGTCGCCGCCTTCGGCCATTTCGGGCTCGGCGGCTCCGGTGCGTTCGCCGATCCGGCGACCGGGATGTCGCTGGCCTTCGTCACCAACCGTCTCGGCGGGAAGCTCACACCGTTGGGCGATGCTCGGTTGGCACGTCTCGGGACGATCGCACACAACATCGCGAAGGCTGGGTGACCGGCGGAACACGCTCCCGCCGACAGGGTCACCGGTTTGCGGCACCCGGAAGGTAGCAGGGCAATGTGGTGAAGACCCTCGAACTGCTGGGGGCGATGTGCCGCACCGACCCCCCGAAGCTGGTGGCAATGCAGCACTCCAGCTGACGGTGTCGTCGGCCCAGCACCTCGGCCTGAGCGCCCACACTGTTGCGCCGATCCTGCGGGCTCATGCGGATTCGGCGCAGCGGCAGATGCTGAGCGCGCGACCCCATCGCCGCAATCATCGGATGATTTCGACATGTAGCCCCGCATTCGGCGTGGGGGCTGGCAGCATGGGCGCATGGAGTTGCTGGGACTGGAGCGGATCGAGGCGGCCGCGGTGGCATTGGCGCCGGTGATTCGGCGGACGCCGGTGGTCGCGTCACGGGTGTTATCCGAATGTGCCGGGACGGAGGTGCGGCTGAAGTGCGAGAACCTGCAGCGGACCGGATCGTTCAAGCCGCGAGGTGCGTACTTCCGGATCGCGAATCTTCCGGCGGCGGATCGGTCGCGGGGCGTGGTCGCGGCCAGTGCCGGAAATCATGCGCAGGGGGTGGCGTGGGCCGCCGCTACGCTGGGGATTCGGTCGACGGTATTCATGCCGGTGGGCGCGTCGCTGCCGAAGTTGGTGGCTACCAAGGCGTATGGGGCCGAGGTGCGGCAGGTGGGTGAGACCGTCGACGACTCACTGGACGCCGCATTGGATTACGCCGAGCGGACCGGTGCGACGCTGATCCATCCGTTCGACCACCCCGATATCGTGGCCGGACAGGCGACGGTGGCCTTGGAGATCATCGAGCAGATGCCGGATGTCGGGACGGTGCTCGTGCCGACCGGCGGTGGCGGGCTATTGGCCGGAGTCGCCATCGCACTGCACCATGTCGCACCGCAGGTGCGCGTGGTGGGGGTGCAGGCGGCGGAGGCGGCCGCGTGGCCGGATTCGCTGGCGGCGGGCAAGCCGGTGCGGGTGGCGCGCATGTCGACCATGGCCGACGGTATCGCGGTCGGGCTGCCGGGTGAGGTGCCGTTCGCGCATGTGGCCGCGCATGTGCCCGCGGTGGTGACGGTGGAAGAGGATGCGCTGTCCAAGGCGCTGCTGCTGTGTCTGGAACGGGCGAAGCTGATCGTCGAGCCAGCGGGTGCCGCGGCGGTGGCGGCCCTGATGAGTTATGCGCCCGAGGAACTCGGGCTGCAGGGTCCGGTGTGCGCGATACTGTCCGGCGGCAATATCGACCCCATGATGCTGACCAGGATCATCGGACACGGCCTGGGTGCCGCGGGCCGCTATCTCGCCGTGCGCGTGACGATTTCGGATCGGCCGGGTGCGCTCAGCGGACTGCTCGCGGTGGTCGGCAAGACCAGTGCGAGCGTCGTCGATGTGGTGCATTCACGGACCGGCGGATGGCTCGCCGTCGACGAGGTCGAGGTATCGCTGACCTTGGAGACGCGTGGTCCCGCCCATCGTGACGATGTGCTCGCCGCACTGGAGAATTCGGGCTACACGGTGCGGGTGGAGGACTGAGCGCATGACGACCGGCCGCGCCGAGTGTGCACGTTTCGCAAGCCCGACGGAAATTGCCGGATTCGTCGAAAAGTGCACGCTCAGTACGGTTCCGAGTCGGGCGGTCAGCACTTCCGCTTGTAGAAGTACTTCGAGTTCGCATCCATATCGGCCTGGGTGATCGCCACCATATCGGTTTGGATATTGCGGGTGACCGGCTTACCTTCCAGCGCGGCCGCGGCCTGGTCGACGCCCTTGGCGCCGATCCCACCCGGATCCTGGGCGATAAGTGCCTGTACCGTACCGGCTTTCAGGTCCTCGACCTGTTTCGGGCTCGCGTCGAAGCCGACCAGCTTGACCTGGCCGAGCTTGTTCGCATTGCGCAGCCCGGTGGCCGCGCCCTCGGCCGAGCTCAGATTGGTGGCGAAGATGCCCGCAAGGTCGGGATGGGCGGCCAGGGTCGCGGTGACGATCGAAGCCGCTTGTGCCGCTTCATTATTGTTGTACTGCACCCCGAGCGAGGTAACACCCGGGTAGGCCTTCACCGCATCTTCGAAACCCTGCGCACGCGCGTCGGTGGTGGAGGTTCCGGCCTTGGTGTTGATCACCAGCACCGGCCCCTTGTCGCCGATCAGCTTGGCCAGGGTCTGTGCCGCGAGTTCGCCGCCCTTCTTGTTATCGGATGCGATCGACGACAGTGCGATGGAGGTGTCGTCCAGCGCGGTATCGACCTCGATGATTTTGATCCCGGCGTCTTTGGCCTGTTTGATCGGATTCGCCATCGCCGTCGCATGGGTCGGGGCGATCAGAATGCCGCCGGGCTTATTGGCCACCACACCGGTCAGTACCGGAGTCTGCGCGCCCGCATCGAATTTCGTCGGCGCCTGCGTCTCCAGTTTGAAGCCGAGTTTATTCGCCTCGTCCTGTGCGCCGCACTGCATGGAGATGTAGAAGGGTTCGTCGGCGACGCCGGGAATCAACACCAATTTCTTGGTATCCGTTCCGCCGGAATTGCTCACCGACCCACTACATCCCACCACCAGCGTGCCGACCGCCGCCATCGCGCCGATCAGCACCGCAGTCCGCTTCGCCACCCTCATCTGGCTACCTCCGCCTTACTTTTCCTATCGCGCAGTGTTGTAACTGCGTACCTCTCTATTTGCGGTCCCGTGCCCGGCGGCGCAGCTGGTCGAACCACACCGCCCCGACCAGAACCGCGCTCACCGCGATCGGCTGCCAGAACACCGGCACCCCCGCGATGACGAAACCCTTGCGCAAGACCGACGGAATGAAGACGCCGATGACCGTGCCGACAATCGTGCCGATACCTCCGAACAGGCTGGTGCCACCGATGACGACACCGGCGATGGCATCGAGATTGTCGGTGCCGTGCCCACCGATGGTGGTGGTGCCGAAGTAGGCCAGATTCATGAATCCGGCCAGCCCGGCCAGTAATCCGGTCATCAGGTAGACCAGCACGAGGTGGCGGGTGACCGCGATGCCCGAACGCCGTGCGGCCTCCTCATTGGAACCGATCGCGTAGGTGTAGCGGCCGAATCGAGTGGTGTGCAACACCCAGGCGGCGAGCAGCGTCACCGCGGTGGCGACCAGCACCAGATTCGGCACCCCGCCCAGCGATGTCCCGAAACCCAGGGAATTGCGGAGTTTATCGGGGACGGTTCTGGTGTCGACGCCACCGGTGATCAGTTGTGCCGCACCGAGTGCCGCGCCGAAGGAACCGAGCGTGACGATCAGCGGCGGAATCTTGGCCTTGGCCACCAGAATTCCATTGAGCAGGCCCCAAATGCCACCGCCGACAACGGACATGAGGAAGCCGAGGCCGATGATCCCCCAGCCCGCCGCGGTGGCGTTCTCATCGGGACTCAGCCATTCCATCGTCTTCGCGCCGAGCACCCCGGCGAAGATCAGCACCATGCCGACCGACAGGTCGATGCCGGAGGTGATGATCACGAAGGTCATCCCGACCGAAAGCACCAGTAGCACCGAGGTTTCGATCAGCAGCGTCTGCAGGGTGAAGCGGGTCGGGAAGGCATCGGGACGGATGATGCTGAACACCACGCACAGCGCCACGAGCACCACCCCGATCCACAGCGTGCTCGCGCCGAGCAGCCGCTGCAGGACAGTGCGTTCCGGCAGGTCGGGGCCGCCATTGGCCTCGGCGGTCGCGGCTTTGGACCCACCGCTCGTCGAATCGCTATGTGATGCTTTCCGCCCACCCGTCACCCGACCGCCACCCCTCATCGAGTCGCTTCGCGATGCTTTCCGCCCACCCGTCACCCGACCGCCACCCCTGACCGAATCGCTTCGCGATGCTTTCCTCATTTGGCGTCCTCATCTGACAGTGCTCCGGTCATCGCGCCGACCAACTGCTCGAGCGTTGCGTCGGCGGCGACGAACCGAGCGACCCGCTTACCGAGGCGCAGCACTTCGATCCGGTCGGCCACGGCCAGCACCTCCGGCATATTGTGGCTGATCAGTACCACGGCAATGCCCTGATCGCGCACCTTGCGGATCACCTCGAGCACCCGCTCGCGCTGGACCACGCCGAGGGCCGCGGTCGGCTCGTCCATGAAGACGACCTTGCTGGCCCACATCACCGCGCGCGCCACGGCCACGCTCTGGCGCTGGCCGCCCGACAGCGCACCGATCGGCACATCGGTGCGCTGCAAGGTGACGCCGAGTCGCCGGAAATGTTCGACGGCCTGGGTCCGCATCGCACCCTTATCGAGCATGCCCAGTTTGCCCGCCAAGCCGCGACGAACCAGTTCCCGGCCGAGAAACAGATTCGCGGCCGGGTCCAGATCGGGCGCGACAGCGAGGTCCTGGTACACCGTTTCGACGCCGAGTTTGCGGGCGGCGGTGGGCGTACTGAGCACGGTTTCCGCACCGTCGAGCAGGATTGCCCCCGAATCCGGTTGTTCAGCCCCGGAAAGGCATTTCACCAGCGTGGATTTGCCTGCGCCATTGTCGCCGATCAATGCGACGACCTCACCGGCGCGGACCTGAAAGTTGGCTCCCCGCAACGCCTCGACGCTACCGTAGCGTTTCACCAGGGCCTGGGCCTCGAGGACCACATCGCCCGCATCCGATGCCATCCCGTCACCCACGTCGACTCAGGTGAGCAAGCGTCCAATCCATCGGCCGATGCTACGTTCGCGGCCACCTCTCATGGGACGAATTCGGCAAAATGCGCAGGGCGCAACGAAACCGATCAGTCCCACCAGAAGCGCCAGAGCTGCCGCATCATGGACTCGGCCAGTTCGTCGAGTGAATCGCGATCCTGTTCGGCCGCGTCCGCGCAGTAGAGATACCCCTCGAGTGCCAGTGCGAGCGCACTGCCCTCACTCAGCTGCGGCTCGCGTTCGACGCGCAGCCACATGGTGTCGGACTCCAACGCGACGAGCTCACATCCGCGCTCCGAGGCCGCCCAGCGCCGCAGCACCAGGGCGTGGTCCGCACCGTCGATATCGTGGTTCAGCGCACCCGACCATTGCAGTTCATAGGGGACCAGCCAGGAATTCGCGGCGGGCACCAGCGCCAGCTGATCGAACTCCTCGCAATCGTCGCGGATATTCCAGACATCCGCCCAATCGAATCCTTCGTAGTCGTAGAGCTCGAGATCCAGATCGGCCCAATCCGGTCCGCCCCGTGGAATCGACCAATCCTCGGCCGACAGCTCGCGATACTGTTCGCGGAGCCAGTCCGCACCGTCGGTCTTCGCGATGAACTCCGGAACCGACAGGTCGCGCGAACGCTCCCAACCGTGCTCGGGCCCGGTCCGGTACCAGGTATCGGTCTTGGTCAGCAGCGGCCACAGTCCGGTCTTCGGATGCACCTCCCGCACCTGCTCCCACAGCTCGGTCGCCGCATAGCCCGACTCGGTCGATACCACCCACACCGGAGCCCCGGCGACCGTTCGATCGACCACCGACGCCGCCGGAAGCTCGATTCCGTACGCCGCCAACGCCTCCACCGGATCATTGCCCGCGAACGGCACCGCCGCTGGCTGTGCCTGCCTATCCGGCGTGAAGGTCCCGGCCCCGAAATGTCTTCTCATGAGTCGGCATTCAACAGCCACCCACCGACAAATTGCGAGCGGATGTCATTGGGCGCCACCGAGTTCCAGCGCCAAGACGCCGATGATCACCAATGCGATGCCGCCGACCTGGATCAGCGAGAGCCGTTCATCGAGGAACAGCACACCGATGACCGCAATGGCCGCGACGCCTACTGCAGACCAGATGCCGTAGGCGACACCGATCGGCATCCCACGTTTCAGCGCCTGGGAGAGGAAGAAGAAGGCCGAGCCGTAGCCGATGACCACGATGATCGAGGGCACCAGTTTGGTGAAACCCTCGGAGAGCTTGAGGGATACGGTCGCGGTGATCTCGGAGGCGATGGCCAGCGCGAGCAACAGCAGGGTCATCGGCGCAGCGTAACCGGGCCGGGTGCGGCGCTGGTATGTGGTTGTGGCCGCAAGGTTTTGGATGTCTCGATTAAAAGGTCGATAGTGCAGACTCCGGTCGCGGGGTTGCCTGGCGACAGGTCCGGCACAGGTATCGCCCACCGCTACGGTAGTCGGACGAGGAGGAGTTATGGACGCATCGGCGGTCGTGATCGCACTGATCGTCGTGCCGATTGTTCTGGTTGTCGCGCTTCTGGCGGTGGCGATTCCGTTGTCGATGCGCGCCGAGCGCGCCCGCAGGGCGGGCCTGCGGCAGTGGGCGACGCAGCACGGGTGGACCTTCGTGGAGAGCTCGCGGGCTCCGTGGATGTCGCGTCTGCCCGGCCACCGTCGACAGCGCGTCGGTGTGACGCTGACCGGGCAGATCGGTGGCCGCTGGGTGACTGTGGCGGATTATTCGTACGAGACGACATCCACGTCGACATCGTCGTCATCCACGTCGACATCGTCGTCCGCGTTGGGCGAGGGTTCCACCACAACTCATACGAAGACCCATACGAAGACCCATACGCACCGCTTCATCGTGGTTGTCGTACTGCTGGATCGCCCGCTGCCCCCGGCCTCGGTCCACAGCCGAGGTGCCTTGTCCAAGCTCGGTCGGTCACTGTTCGGCGACAAACCGACGGCGACGGGCGACGAACGGTTCGACTCGCGATTCCGGATCGCGTCGGCCGATCCCGGCTATGCGCGATGGCTGGTGGGCAGGCCGCTACGGGAGGCACATCTCGCCGGAGCCGTCCCCGACTGGAGCCTCGCCGGTCAGGAACTGCTGAGCTATCGCCCGGGCCAGTTGCGTCACCCGGACGCGACCCCGGCGCTCGCCGCACCACTGCTGCACGTGGCGGATCTGCTCGGCCGCGACTTCGGTCCGGCGTCGATCAACGTGGACGTTCGACAGTGACAACCCAGCGCATCCTGCGCCTGCGGCCCGGCCAAATATGGCGCGACGGCAATTCCTAGCCGCACGTTCCTGGTGTGGTGCAGTCCAGGCTGCACCCCCCTTGGCGGTCCGGACAACACCGCGCTTGGCGGTCCGGGCTGCCCTACCCTTGGCCGTCTGGACGGCACCGCGCTTGGCGGTCCGGACAGCACCACCCTTGGAAGTCCCGGTTGAGCGGTCGACTACCCGCGCAATTCCGAGACCACGTGCCGGATCTCGTCGAGCTGGGCCGCGACCTGCACACCCGCGGTGCCACCACGGGCATTGCGGGAGGCGATCGAGCCCTGCACGGTGAGCACTTCGCGGACCTGCGGCGTCAGCGCCGGGTCGATGGCGGCGAACTCGGTATCGGTCAGCTCGTCCAGGCCGACGCCACGCGCCTCGGCGGCACGCACGCACGCACCCGCCGCCTCGTGTGCGACGCGGAACGGAACACCCTGCCGGACTAGCCATTCGGCGATATCGGTGGCGAGGGTGAAACCGGCAGGTGCAAGTTCGGCCATGCGGTCGGTGTGGAAGGTCAGGGTCGAGACCAGGCCCGCGATCGCCGGGAGCAGCAGTTCCAGCTGGGCGACCGAATCGAACAGGGGCTCCTTGTCCTCTTGGAGGTCCCGGTTATAGGCCAACGGTTGGGCTTTCAGGGTCGCCAGCAGTCCGGTCAGGTTGCCGATGAGGCGACCGGCCTTACCGCGGGTGAGCTCGGAGACGTCCGGATTCTTCTTCTGCGGCATGATCGACGAGCCGGTGGACCAGGCGTCGGCGAGGGTGACGTAGCCGAATTCCGGTGTGCTCCAGATGATCACCTCTTCGGCCATCCGGCTCAGATCGACACCGATCATGGCGAGTACGAACGCCGCCTCGGCCGCGAAATCGCGCGCGGAGGTGGCATCGATCGAATTCGCCGCCGAGGCATGGAAATCCAGTTCGGCCGCAATGGCTTCCGGATCCAGTCCGAGCGAGGAACCGGCCAGTGCGCCGGATCCGTAGGGCGAGACCGCCGCGCGCTTGTCGAAGTCACGCAACCGATCGATATCGCGCAGCAGCGGATGCGCGTGCGCGAGCAGATGGTGCGCGAGCAGCACCGGCTGTGCGGCCTGCAGATGCGTCTTGCCCGGCATTACCGCGTCCGGATGCGCGGCGGCCTGGGCGACCAGTGCGTCGACGATATCGAGCAGTCCGGCGGCGATCCGGCGGGCCGCATCGCGCAGCCACATCCGAAACAGCGTGGCCACCTGGTCATTACGCGAACGCCCGGCCCGCAGTCGCCCGCCGAGTTCGGCGCCGACCCGATCGATCAGCCCGCGCTCCAGTGCGCCGTGCACATCCTCATCAGCCTCGGCCGGGACGAAAGCACCCGAATCAACGTCCGCCGCAAGCTGATCCAGTCCGGCCAACATGGCGGCGAGGTCGCTCTCCGACAGCAGCCCGGCCTTGTGCAGCACCCGCGCGTGCGCCTTCGACGCGCGAATATCGTAGGGGGCCAGCGCCCAGTCGAACTGGGTCGACTTGCTCAGCGCGGCCATTGCCGCGGCCGGTCCGGACGCGAAACGTCCGCCCCACAGCGCCCCTTCGTTGGTGCCGCCGCTCTGCGTCATCGTGTGCTGTCTCCTCCGGGTCGTCGGGCGGTGAACAAAATGTGGGTCTTCAGTTGGATGGCGGCCGCTTCGGGTATATCCCGGCCACGGCTGCGCAGCACCTCGGCCGGATCGGCGCGCGACACGGTCCAGCCGTGGTCGGTAAACCAGTCGATCGGATCGCTGCGGCCCTCATCGGAGTACCACAGTTCGCCGACATCGACCCCGACGTCGACCCCGACGGATCGCGCCTCCTGCAATGCCTTCGGGTCCGGCGCGGAACCGGATGAGCGGTAGATCGCGACGCGACTGCCCGGTGCGCTCGATGCCACGATGCTGTCGAACAGCCGGTCCTGGGCGTCCGCGGGGAGGTAACGCAACAGTCCTTCGATCAGCCATGCGGTCGGCACGGCCGGATCGAATCCATTGTCCCGCAACGCCGCTGGCCAATCCTGGCGCAGATCCACCGCGATCGCGCAGCGCTGCGCCGCGGGCGGGAAGTCCGCAAGCGCGCTCTCCTTGAACTCCAGCACCTTCGGCAGATCCAGCTCGAAAACCGTTGTGCCGACCGGCCATTCGATCCGATAGGCCCTGGCATCGAGTCCTGCGGCGGGGATGACGATCTGCCGGATGCCGTCGGCGGCCGCCTCCTGCGAGTAGGCGTCGAGGTAGCAGGTGCGTGCGATCAGGGCCGAGATAATGGGTCCCATCGACGCTATCGCGGCCTCCTCGAGATCCGGGATCTCGCCGCGCACGATGCGCGTCCAGGATTCCGAACCGACGGCGGTCACCAGCACTTCG
>NZ_JBEXLC010000124.1:0-26652 GCF_040609795.1 Nocardia sp. NPDC004604 | reverse complement strand
GAGCCATTCGTGCTGGTGAGCGGCCTGTCGGGTGGTTTCGGCAAGGGAGCGCAGCACTGCTCGCCAACCTTTTCCGGCCGGCCGGATCTCGGCGTAGACCGCATCGACCATCAGGTCGAGCAACTCCTCCTTGGTGGCGATGTAGCCGTACAGCCGCATCGGCCCGACATCCAGTGCGGCGGCAACCTTGCGCAGCGACACCGCCGGTAGTCCGTCCACGTCGGCCAGCCGGATCGCCGCTCGTACGATCCGCTCCCGGCTCAATGGGGCCGGCACCGGTCGATCCGGCGGCTCCGGCCTCTCCCACACCAACATGCCGCTGACGATACATCGCACGCTTCGATACAGTGTATCGGCTGATCCGGCGTATCGAAGGGGCGACCATGACCATCACCATCACCATCGTCGGAGCCGGACTGGGCGGCCTGACCCTCGCCAGGATGTTGCACGTGAACGGCATCGCCGCCGTCGTGTACGGCCAGAATGTCGTCGAGGTCGGCATTCCCGACATCGACCGCACTCGAAATGCTCCCGATGGTCGCCGAGTTCGAGGCCAACCTCAACCACCTGCGCACCAGGCGAAGGCATGGCAAGGCCCGCGCGACGGGACACCTCGAGGGCAAGCACCCGAAACCGCCTCTCGCAGTACGCAAGACGATCCACCGCCGCTACGACGCCCCAGACAGCGACGCCAGCCTCGCCGACGAATACAGCGTCGGCCGTTCCAGCATCCACCGCATCATCAGCGGCCCCAGACCGCGGACATCGCCCACCCACACCCGAAGTCTCTGTCAGTCACCAGATTACGCCGGGCCCGCACACCACTCAGGCGACGTCGCCCCGGTTCTACCGCCACCGACCAGCGGCTACACGAATTTCGTTGGATTTTCGGCGATTACTACCGGGGCCCCGAAGCGCGCAACTTGCTGTACGAAATCCACTGCAACGCAACGGATCTGCCGAGCACCGAGCATGTGACGATGCACACGGGACGAGGCCGCAGGTTGGCGAGAAGGCTATCCGTGCCCAGCGGATAAGAAGATCGAAGGACCCCTCCCCCCTTCAACATATAGCGCACCCGGGGGCTTGCGGCAAGACCCGGGTCGTGGCCCATCATTGTCGGCCGAAGGTCAGGAACTGCGGAAATGGGAGATTCGCGAAGTGCGTGTGCTGTTGACGACGTGGGGATCACGCGGGGATGTCGAACCACTGGTGGGGCTCGCAGTGGCGTTGCGAGGGCTCGGTGCGGAGGCGCAGGTGTGCGCGCCGCCGGACGAGGATTTCGCGGCGCTGCTGGCGCGGGTCGGTTTGCCGCTGGTGCCGCTCGGGCCGACGGTGCGCTCGGTGGTCGCGGGCACGAAGCCGCCGACCGCGGAAGATGCGCTCCTGCTCGCTCCCGAGCTGGTCGCCGCGCGGTTCGACACGTTGACCGCAGCCGCCGAAGGATGTGACGCGCTGCTGGCAACCGGCCTGATGCCAGCTGGCGCACCCGACGTGGCCGAGAAACTGGGCATCCGCTACGTGTACGGGTGCTACCACCTCACCGGACTGCCGTCCCGGCACTTCTCACCAGGGGCGCGGCCGGGCAAGCAGTCCCCGCACGAGGAGACCGACAGGCGGGTGCTGTGGGAGCAGGACGCCCAGCGGGTGAACACCTTGTACGGTCCGGCGCTCAACAGCCATCGGGCGGCGATCGGCCTGCCGCCGGTGGACAACGTTCGCGACCACGTCTTCACCGACCAGCCGTGGCTGGCAGCGGACGCGACGCTGTGCCCGTCGCACGGCATGACGGACCTCGACATCGTGCAGACCGGGGCGTGGATCCTGCCCGACGACCGTCCGCTCCCGGAAGGGCTGGAGGCGTTCCTCGACGCGGGTGAACCACCGGTGTACGTGGGCTTCGGCAGCATGGCCGCGCACGCCCCGAAGGACATCGCCCGGGTGGCCATCGAAGCGAGTCGCGCGCTCGGCCACCGCGTTCTCCTCGCGCGTGGCTGGGCCGAACTGGCCCTGATCGACGACGCCGACGACTGTTTCGCCGTCGGGGAGGTCAACCAGCAGGCGCTGTTCGGCCGGGTGGCCGCGGTCGTGCACCACGGCGGCGCGGGTACCACGACGACGGCCGCCCGAGTCGGAGCGCCCCAGGTGGTGGTCCCGCAGATCGCGGACCAGCCGTACTGGGCCGGTCGGGTGGCCGAACTCGGCATCGGCGCGGCACATGACGGCCGGACGCCGACCGTTGACTCCCTGTCGGCTGCGTTCGATGTCGCCCTGGCCGCCGAGACCCGAGCGCGGGCAAGGGCCGTGGCCGATACGATCCGCACCGACGGGGCGACGGTGGCCGCGAAAATGCTCCTGGACATGACCGAAGGGGACGGGTCCGCGGGCTGATCGCCCGGCGGCCGCGCGGGGCAGGCCCTCCGCCTGTCCGCGCGGCCATCCGGGGGCCATTGAGCCCGTTCGAGGGCCCCTTCTTGTGGCGGCGGCCGAACAGACCCTGCGGCGCGCATCAGCCGACAGGGACCACAATCCAACGCCTGGGCGTATCTGGACGCCGAATGGCAACGGCCGAGAGAGCCTTCACGCGCTGCGGGAGACGACGACGGCCGCGCCCTGGGCGATCAGCTTGCGGGCCTGGCCGGTCAGCTTGCGACCGGGACGGGCGGAGTCTGCCGCACCGTCGAACGTGAGAACCCCGTCCTCCAGCGGCGCCTTGCGCAGTAGCGCGCGATCGCGGAAGTAGTTGTTGACCACCTGCCACGGACCCCGGCTGCCTTGCCGCGGCATCACGCCGTCGCCGCGCTGGATATAGCCGGAGGTCAGCGCGCCCCCCATCACCGATTGCTCGGAGCGGTCGGCGTCCTCGGCGACCGCGACCACCTTCGTGAAGCCGTGCGACTTCATGTGGTTGAGGATTCGGCAGAAGTATTCGGCGGCCAGATCCGCCTTCAGGGTCCAGGATGCGTTCGTGTAGCCGAGCACCAGCATCGCATTGGGGATGCCGTCGAGCAGGGTGCCCTTGTAGACCACCCGCTCGCGGGTTAGCACGGGTTCGCCGTCCACTTCCAGCGTCGCGCCGCCCAGGATCTGCACGGTCAGGCCGGTCGCGCTGATCACGATATCGGCGGGTAGCTCCTCGCCGGATGCCAAGCGGATGCCGGTTTCGGTGAAGGTGTCGATGTGGTCGGTGGCGATCGAGGCCTTACCGCTGCGCAGCACCTTGAACAGGTCACCGTTGGGGACCACGCAGAGCCGCTGATCCCACGGGTTGTAGGACGGCGTGAAATGCCGCATGTCGATGTCCTTGCCGATCTGCATGCGCACGGCGCCGAGGAACAGCTTCTTGGCCAGTTCGGGATTGGTGCGCGACAGCTGGAAACTGGCCCGCTGCAGGGCGATATTGCGCGCCCGTCCCGCTCGGTAGGCGATCTTCTCCGGCACCCGCGCCAGCTTCATCCCGACCGCGACCGGGTCGTCGGCGGGCAATGCGGTGATGTAGGTGGGTGAGCGCTGCAGCATGGTGATGTGCGCGGTGTCGTCGGCCATCGCCGGAATCAAGGTGATCGCGGTGGCGCCGCTGCCGATCAACACGACGCGCTTGCCGCGGTAATCCAGATCCTGCGGCCAGTGCTGCGGGTGCACGATCGGCCCGCGGAAGTTCTCCTCGCCGGGAAATTCCGGGCGGTGCCCATTGTCGTAGTCGTAGTAGCCGGTGCAGCCGACCAGGAAGTTACTGGTGAAGATCTCGGTCTCGCCGGTCTGCTCGTCGAGCGCCTCGACGGTCCATTGTCCGGCCTCGCTCGACCAGCTGGCCCTGGTCATCTTGCGCCCGAAGTGAATGTGCTCGGTGACGCCGTACTCCGCGGCGGTGTCCTCGATGTACTGGCGGATATGCGGTCCATCGGCGAGCACCTTGGTGCCGATCCAGGGGCGAAAGCCGAAGCCGAAGGTGTACATATCGGAATCGGAGCGGATCCCCGGGTACCGGAACAGATCCCAGGTACCGCCGATGGCACGGCGGCGCTCCAGGATGGCGTAACTGCGTCCGGTCCGCTCGCGGGTGAGATGGCAGGCCATCCCGATGCCGGACAGACCCGCGCCGATGATCAATACGTCGACATGCCGCGTCATTGAGGTATCCGTTTCGTCTGGTCTCGCCCGGGCACCCTTGTCCGAGGATCCCCACGAGGATACGTGTTATCTGCAGTAACGTCTAGTGTCCTGCTTTCCAACCGCCGCAACCAGCTGCGCATCGACGCTTGCCCGAAAATTGCCCCGATGCTGGATTGCGCCGCATGCAATACCGCGCCTGGCGCGCAACCGCACGGCACGCATATTTGCACCGGTGGTTGCCTGTCGATCGCCCACAACCGCCCCGGCGTCAACCGCGTCGACTCCGCCGATCAGAATGGATAGCCGACTCCGTCCCGTCGGCCGGAGCCAGAGCACGCAGTGAGGGAGTTCATGACCAGCGCAACCCGATGGCGCCGCCGCCTGCCCGACTCCTCGACGAGCCAGGAATCCGGGGCGACCCTCGAGCGCAGCCTTGGTCGCATCGATCTCACCGCGATGGGGGTCGGCACCATTGTCGGCGCGGGCATCTTCGTCATCACCGGAGTCGCCGCCGCCGAGAAGGCCGGGCCCTCGATCGTGCTGTCGTTCCTGCTCGCCGGCACGGTCTGCGTGCTGGTCGCACTCTGCTATAGCGAACTCGCGGCCATGGCGCCGGTCTCCGGCAGTGCCTATACCTACACCTACGCCACGCTCGGCGAAGGTCCGGCATTCCTGGTCGGCTGGAATCTGCTGCTCGAATTCGTCATCGCAGGCGCGGCCGTGGCGATCGGCTGGTCCGGCAGCGTGGTATCGGCGCTGGACACTATGTTCGGCATCACCCTGCCCACCGCGATTACTGCGGGCCCGTCCGAGGGCGGCATCGTCAATCTGCCCGCCGTACTGGTCATCGCCGCTATCGTTGCGGTGCTCGTCGGCGAGGTGAGCCTGACGGCCCGGATCACCAAGGCGCTGGTCGCCGTCACGATCGGGGTGCTGGTCCTGGTCGTCGCGATCGGCGCACCACATATCGATATCGGCAATTGGACCCCGTTCACGCCCTTCGGATTCGGCGGTATTGTCGGCGGCGCCGCCATCGCGTTCTTCGCCTTCCTCGGATTCGACGTGGTCGCCGCGTCCGCCGAGGAGGCGCGCAATCCGCGCCGCGATATCCCGTTCGCGATCATCGGCACCGTCCTCATCGCGACGCTGCTCTACGCATTGGTGAGCGCGGTGCTCACCGGCATCGCACCGTTCGCGAGCCTGAACAACGCGTCGCCGATCGCGACTGCCTTCGGCAATCTGAACATCGGCTGGATCGGCAATGTCATTGTGATCGCCTCGATCATCGCGCTCACCAAGGGCCTGCTGCTGATCGTCTACGCACAGGTCCGGCTGATGTTCGCGATGTGCCGCGACAGACTGCTGCCGCGCGGACTCGCCGAAACCAGTAAGCGCGCCACCCCGGTCCGGCTGACACTGCTGCTCGGCGTCGCGTGCGCGACCATCGCCGGTCTGCTGCCGATCGATATCGTGGTGGAATTGGTGAATATCGGCGCGCTTTCGGCCTTCGCCGTCGTCTGCGTCGGCGTCCTGGTCCTGCGCAAGCTGGAACCGAATCGGGAACGCCCGTTCCGTACCCCGCTGGTACCGCTGGTGCCGATTCTCGCGCTCATCGGCTGTGTACTGCTGGCAACCACCTTGGACGGGCTGACCTGGGTGCGGTTCGCGGTCTGGGTAATTGTCGGTATCGCGGTCTACCTGGGCTACAGTCGCAAACGCTCCACTTTGGCAACTCCGGCCATAACCGTCTCAACGGTTTCTGCCGACCGGTAGCCAGCGCGAATTTCGCCATTGGGATTCTGCACGAATGCATTCCGAGTCATTGCGTCACACAGACGAATTCGGCACGCTCTCTGAGTAAGAGCCACGGCCTATACCCGCGCGGCCGTGCCGGAAAGGACGACGACCCGATATGTCCGATGACGAAAAGCAGATCCGGATCCTGATCGAGCGGTGGGCGGCGGCGGTGCATACCGGTGATCTGGCCGGAGTGCTCACCGATCACGCCGACGATATCGTCATGTTCGACGTGCCCCCGCCGAACGAGGGTGTGCGCGGTATCGACGCGTATCGGGATGTCTGGCCCGGCTTCTTCGCATGGCAGGCATCGGGTGCGACATTCGATATCGTGTCGCTCGAGGTCGTCGCCGGTGCGGATGTGGCCTTCGCGTACGCGCTGCTTTTGTGCGGTACGGCGGAGGATTTCGCGCGCGACCCGGCCAAGCGGCTGCGGATAACGTTCGGCCTGCGCAAAGAGCACGGCCGCTGGGTCGTGGTGCACGAACACCATTCTTTCCCCGACGACAGCGCCGCACCCGAGGTCTGAGACGACCCCGGTTCGCTACGGTGACATCGAGCGCAACGATGCACCGGCCGCCAGTGCCAGCATCGTTGCCGAGAGCGCGGCATCGAGTGCACCGGGAGTTCCACGTGAATCAGCCTGATAACGACGCCTTTTCCAACCATGCGGGCACCCGCCCCGCCGCCTGGTACGAGAACTGGACGGATGTCCCCGATTCGCCGTGGCGGGATCGGCCCGAGCCGGGTGGCGAACGGGAATACCGCACGCTCACCTACGAACGCGATGGGCGCATAGCGCGCATCACCTTCAACCGTCCGGAGAAGGGCAACACGATCACCCCGGATACCCCGGTCGATCTTGCGCACGCGGTAGAGCGCGCCGACCTGGATCCGCGGGTGCACGTGATCCTGGTATCCGGACGGGGCAAGGGCTTCTGCGGCGGCTATGACCTGGATATGTTCGCCGAACAGGGCAGCCACGGTGTCGATGGTTCGACCGACACCACCGGCACCGTGGCCGATCCGGTGGTGCAGGCGGTCAATCACAATCCCCGGGGCACCTGGGATCCGATGATCGACTACGCCATGATGAGCCGGTTCAACCGCGGATTCGCCAGCCTCATGAATGCCAATAAGCCGACGGTCGCCAAACTGCACGGCTTCGCCATCGCGGGCGGCACCGATATCGCGCTCTACTCCGACCAGATCATCTGCGCCGACGACACCAAGATCGGCTACCCGCCGACCCGGGTCTGGGGCATCCCGGCGGCGGGCATGTGGGCGCATCGCCTCGGCGATCAGCGTGCCAAGCGGCTGCTGTTCACCGGCGACTGCATCAGCGGGAAACAGGCCGAGGAATGGGGTCTCGCGGTCGAATCGTGTCCGGCCGATGAGCTCGACGAGCGCACCGAGGACTTGGTGGCCCGGATCGCGCGAATGCCGGTCAACCAACTGATGATGGCCAAGCTCGCGCTCAATTCGGCGCTGCATTCGCAGGGTGTGACGAACTCCGCGATGATCAGCACCGTCTTCGACGGAATCTCCCGGCATACGCGCGAGGGTTACGCCTTCCAACTGCGTTCGGCCACCGTGGGTTTCCGCGAGGCCGTCCGCGAACGCGACGAACCGTTCGGCGACTATAAGCGGGCCCAGTTCCGCTCCGAGGAATAAGGATCGGGAGCTGGTGCACGATCCGCCCCGGACTCAGCGGGTATAGCGGTGTTTGACACCGAATGGGAAGTAGTCGGGGTCTCCGGTGGGGCGCAGTTCGACGTGTGGGAGTTGACGTTCGGGTGGCACGTAATGTGCGTATTCGCTATTGCGGCGCAGCAGTTCATCGCGGATGGATGCGGCGACGCTGCGGGCGCGTTCGGGGGTGTTCGCCGCATCGGGGACCAGTTCGACGGTGACGCGCAGCATCCGGTCGTGGTCGGCGTTCTCCCACACCTCCAGCACGAATTTGCCCGTCACCCATTCACTGACTTCGGGCTGTTCCAGTCCGATCGTCACGGTCTCTGGAAAGACGTTCGCGCCGAATACCGATACCGCGTGCAGTGTGCGCCCGAATACGTACACGAACGGCAGTTCGGGCCCGGTATCGGTACCGAGATCGAGGCCGTGCGCGGCGCAGAACGCGAGCATATCGGCATGCGAGACCACCCCACCGTCATCGGCGATGTGATACCGGATCAGCGGAACTCCGGAGTCGGCAGTGAAGGCCAGTGTGCCGTCGACGGATTCGAAATATCGATCCGCCGGATCGTATTGCAGCAGCGTCGGCAGCCGCCGCGTGCCGAACAATTCCACTCCGGCGGGATGCTCGCCCAGAAGTCTGCGGATCCGCACGCTCAACGGCGTCTCATTGCCGAGCACTCCCCCATCAGCGGTCCCATAGAGCGCGGCCACATCCCGTACCGGATCCAGACCCGCCCGCCGCGCCATCAGATCGCGCCACTGCTCGCTGATCACCTCACCGGCCAGCACAAGTTTGACTGCATAGCGCGACCATTCGATGCCAGCGCGCAGGCCGGTATCGATCACGTCCTCGAGAAACGGCGGATAGCCCGGCCAGCGCTCGCAGACACGACAGCGTGTACAGCCCGCCGACCCAGGTCCCGAGCGGAAAGCACACCGCCGCCAGCGTGCGCGCCCGCGCGGCACCGAACCCGTCGACGACTACCTGCTCGAAGCGGCGCACCGATGTCGCCTCATCCGCGGCGGCGCGCGGCCAAAACGTCGGCGTACCAGTCGATCCCGAGGACACCGCGATCAGATCGCAATTGCTCAGATCACCCCCGCGGCATCGCTGCGGTAGCGGATAGCGCTGGTGATAGTTGGCCTTGGTCGTCAACGGCAGCTGCTGGAACGCTGCGGTATCGGTGATCTTCTCTGCATCGATACCGTGTTCATCGAGAAATGCCCGGTACGCGGGCACCGCGGCGGCGGTCCGCGCCACGAGTTCGAGAATTCGCTGATTCGGATCGGCTGTCATGTCCGACCTTTCTCCCCGTTCGCGGCATCCACGCTACCGGTGTCGCTTTCACGACATGCGCCACTGACGGGATCAATAGTGGGAAGATGGTTTCATCGCCTTCGGCGCACGCCTCGCTGGAGGACAGACGCGGCGTCGGGGCAATCGCGCAGTAGCCAGGGGGGTCTCACACCATGCGGTATCGGTATCGGATCTTCCCCGCGCTGGCCGCACTGCTGCTCATCACGACGGGCTGTGCGAGCCTGTTGACCGTGCCCGGCACACCGGTGGTCGTTGAGCCGCTGCCGACGGTCGAGGCTTATATGGCCCAGCGCATCGACTGGCAGCCGTGCGAGAACGGCTCGGCCGAATGCGGTTCGATCCGAGTACCCGTGGACTATGCCGATCCCGGCGCCATGGCCATCAACATGCCGCTGATCCGACTGCGCGCTACCAATCCGGCAGCACGTCTCGGTGTTCTCACCGCGAATCCCGGCGGGCCCGGCGAATCCGGCTATGAACAGGTGCGTTACGCGCTGAATCCGAAGGATACAGGCCTGCGTAAATTCCGTATCCGCTACGACCTGGTCGGTTTCGATCCGCGCGGCGTCGGCCGCACCGCCGCGGTCAGCTGCCTCAGCGATAAGGAAATGGACGACTACCTCGCCACCGACTTCACCCCGACCGATGCGGCGGGCGTGCGCCAGGTCGCCGACGCGCATAAGCGCTATGCCGCCGCCTGCCTGCGCCATACCGGCAAACTTCTCGGCTTCCTCGGCACCGAATTCGTTGCGCAGGATATGGACATCATGCGTTCGGCCCTCGGCGAGGACAAGCTCAACTACTTCGGCTTTTCCTACGGCACCCGGCTCGGCCAGTACTACGCCGACCGGTTTCCGGCGCATGTCGGGCGCATGATGCTCGATTCGATCGATGATCCGAGCCAAACGACGGATCGCTGGGATTTCACCCCCGATCCCGAACCGCCGGATCCGACCCGGCTCTGGGCACAAGACCGGACCGTGCGCGACATGCTCACCGCCTGTGCTGCACGCCCGGATTGCCCACTCGACCACGATCCCGATATCGCCATGCGCAAGCTGCGCGAGTTGATCGATCGCGTGGACAAGAACCCGATTCCGACCAAGGACGGCCGCAAGCTCGGCTCGAATCTGGCGGTGCTCGGCATCTTCGAGGCCACCTATGACGAAGCCATGTGGCCGGGGTTCGAGCGGGCGTTCGTCGATGCGCTGCAGGGCGACGGCACCGGACTCGCCCAACTCGCCGACGGCTATGTCGGCCGTAGTAAGACCGGCCGCTACACCTCCTCGCAACCCGCCTTCTGGGCGGTGCAGTGCGCCAACGATGATCCCAAGAGCTACCGCTCGAAGTCCGAGGAGCAGATTCTGGCCGAACTCCAGCACAATGCCGATCGGGCCGAGGTCACCTCGCCGCTGTTCGGCCGGAACCGGGCCTTCAGCGCACCGCTGTGCCTGTTCTGGCCGGTGCCGCCGACGAGCGTGTCGAAGGCCGCGCACGCGATCGGCGCACCGACCATCGTGCTGCTCAACAACACCGGCGATCCGGCTACACCGCTGACAGAGGCGCAGCATGTCGCCGAGGAACTCGCCGACGCGGTGCTCGTTGTCCGCAAACACGAGGGGCATATCGCCTTCGATAACGGCTCTGCCTGCATCGACGCCATCGCCGTCGGATACTTCTTCGACGGCGTGGTCCCTGACCGCGGCACCCGCTGCGACGACTGATTCCCTCGCGCCGCAGAACTAGCGGAAGTGCTTATCGAACCAATTCAGCAGTTGGGCTTCGGTTTTCGGACCGGGAAGCGGATTCTCCGGTAGGAGTGTGCAGAATTGGGCAATCAGGTGTGCGTCGTCGTGCACGGCGACCAGACAGGTCCGGGTACCGAGTTTTGGATCGCTGTCCAGGAAGCAGAACAAGCGGCCGATCGGGTTGCTCGCCGTGCCCCATACGTCGTCGGCGCCGCCGCCCCCACCACAGACGTGTCCACCGAGCAGGCCGACATCGGCTCGGTACAGGGTCTGGGCCGACTGGGTGTCGGGGAATCCGAAGAAGACGGCGGACGGATAATCGGCCGGAGTACTGCACTCGATGGCGGCGTTCACCGTGCCGCCGGGCGGGGACATGTGCGAACAGTTCTTCGGCCGATAGTCGTTGCCGAGCCGACTGAAGACCGCGCGGTCCTCCGGGGTGAAATAGTCCGGGTCACGGGCGGTTTCGTTGGTCAGGAACTGCGACGCGGTGAACTTGGCCAGGTAATCGCGCAGCGGTTCGTCACTCGGTGTCGGCCAGATGAAGAATGCCAGTGCCAGTTGGGTTTCATCGGTCATCAAAAGGGATGGCTTCGGCGCGTTCGGTGTTTCCGCGCGGTTGGCGACACAGGCCTTGCGGCCGATCTCCTTGCCGTCGAGGATCGAGGGGCCGTCCGATCCGGCGGGATCACCGGGGCAGTTCTTGGCCTGGAAGGTGCGCACCAGCAGGTTGTAGTAGTCGCGCAAGTCGTCGAGGCGGCGGAAACGCATATATCGGGCCGCGGGTTCACTGGCCGCGGGGTGCTCGGCGCAGAAGATGACCGCGACGGTGGTGGAGGTGTCGGGCTGCTCGTGCTGGCAGGTGGAACGTTTGCGGCCGGTCTCGGCGACGATCTTCAGTAGGTCGACATCCGCGCCACGCAACGCGCTGGCATCGGCGAGCGCGGTGCCTTTGCGATCACCGAGCAATGTCCACACCCCGAATCCGGTTCCGGCGGCGATGATGGCGGCGACGGTCAGGATGAGTGCGACGACGGCACGGCGACGCCGTCCGCGCTTCGGGGCACCTGTTTTCTGGTCGCCGGTAGACCGGGAATCGGTGGGCTGCGCCTCGGGATGGGCACGCTCTGCATCGAGGAGCCCGGCAGCGGGTGAATCACCCATTCCCCCTGTGGCATTCGATGTTCGATCAGCGACGGCATCGTGCACACCGGTGGCGGGTCCAGGCGTTACCGAGGTCTGTGTGCGCCCCTCGGTAAGGGCTGCGGCGCTCGTCAGCGCCGCCTGTGCGGCGCTCGCGAGTTCACTGGCGGCGCCGAAACGTTCGCGCACATTCTTGGCCATGCCGCGGGCGACGACGGTATCGAGCGCGGGCGATACATTCGGCCGGATCATGCTCGGTCGCGGCACCGGCTCGAACAGATGCGCGCTGATGATCTGGGCATCGGTGCTACCTGGATAGGGCCTTGCGCCCGTGAGGCATTCGTACAGCACACACGCCAGGGAATAGACATCGACCGCGCGCGTGGTGTGCTCGGCCCGGAATCGCTCCGGCGCCATATAACTGAACGAACCGATCACCGCACCATGGGTCGTCAGCCGATGATCGGCACTCGAATGGGCAATGCCGAAATCGACCAAATAGGCGAAGCCATCCGGCGTGAGCAGGATATTGTCCGGTTTGACGTCACGGTGGATCAGTCCCTCGGCGTGCGCGGCATCCAATGCGGCGGCGATCTGACGGATCACCGAAACCGCATCCTCCGGTGCCATCGGCCCGTTGGTGCGCAACACCGAGACCAGGCTGGCACCGTCCACCAATCGCATATCGATGTAGAGGTGACCGTCGATCTCGCCGTAATCGTGAATCGGTATGACATGCGGTTCCCGCAGCCGCGCGGCGGCATCGGCCTCGCGCTGGAAGCGTTCGCGGTACCCATGGTCCAGTGCGAGCTTTTCCAGCAGCACCTTGATCGCGACAGTGCGACGCTTGCGCATGTCGTAGGCCTGATAGACCTCGCCCATGCCGCCGCGACCGATCAGCCGATCCAACCGGTAGTGCCCGAACAGCGAGCCCACCATGAGTGGCTGGCCCTGCTGGCTCGTCATCTCGTCCTCCGCGATACAGACCGGAGCCGTTCGCTCGTCGGTCAACTGTAAATTCGCCCGCCGGTTCCATGAGCGGTTTCGCACCGACTGCGGGAATGTTCCCCTCCATTGATCTTCGCAGCGCCTCCGTTGGTTAACCAGTGGAGCCGCAGCGCCGTCGATCGGGCGCCGACGATAGGGTCCAGTTGTGAGCTGGACCGTTGGCTTCGACCTCGATATGACGCTGATCGACTCTCGCCCGGGTGTGAGCAAGGCGATCGACCAGTTGGGTGCGGAGTTCGGGCTGGCGCTGCGTGGGGCCGAGTTCGCCGACCGGCTCGGTCCGCCGCTGGGGATGCTGCTGGCCGATGCCGGTGCGCCCCAGGAGTTGATTGCGCCGCTCGTGGCCCGCTACCGGGAGATCTATCCGTCGATCGTGCCCCACATTCCGGCCATGCCGGGTGCCGACGCCGCCCTTGCGGCGGTACGTGCCCGCGGCGGGCGGGTGCTCATCGTGACCGGTAAGCACGAGCCGCTGGCGCGGCTGCACGTCGAAGAACTGGACTGGCGGATCGACGAGGTGGTCGGTGACCTCTGGTCGGACGGCAAGGCGGTCGCATTGCGCGAACACGGAGCCGATCTGTTCGTCGGCGATCACGAGGGCGATATGCGTGGCGCACGGGCAGCCGAGGTCTACGCGCTCGGGGTCACGACGGGTCCCTGCGATGCCGAGGAGTTGCGGGCCGCGGGAGCCGAATGCGTTGTGCGCGATCTCAGCGAATTCCCGGACTGGCTGGCCGCGCACGGCCCGCGTTAACGTCCCCGCGCCGCGCCTTCCAGCGCCGCGAAGCGCAACGCCAATCCGTCCAGCAATGCGCGCAGCCCGGTCTCGAATGCGGCGTCATCAATATCGCGCTGGCGCCCCGACAGCAGATGCGCCTCGTCCAGATGCGGGTAGTTCCCGCGATAGACGGCCGCATCCTCGGGGAACCCGCCTGCGAACGACGCGAGCGTGGATCCGGTGACGAAGAACCGCATCAGCGCACCCACCTGGGTCGCCTCCCGCCGCGGCCAGCCCGCCGCCACCAAACCTCCGAACACCGCGTCGGCCTGCCGCAACGCGTTCGGTCGTCGGCCCATGCCGTGATTCAAGGCGGGCACCAACTTCGGGTGCGCCGCCAGCGCTGCGCGATACGATCTTGCCCAATCCCGCAGCGCCACTTGCCAATCCGAGATATCGGTGAACATCGACAGGTCGATCCGCCCGAGTACGGCGTCGACCATCGCGTCGAGCAGATCGTCCTTGGTGGCCACATGGTTGTAGAGCGAGGGGCCCTGTACGCCGAGTTCAGTGGCGAGTCTGCGGATCGATACCGCTTCCAGGCCTTCGGCATCAACCAGATCCAGCGCGGCCGACACGATGCGGTCGCGGCTGAGCAAGGGCCGACGCGGTCTGCCCAATGAAAACCTCCTGGTAGATCCAATCCAGTGTCGCACGGCGGATACCCGCGACAACAAACTTGCATCGTTAGTTTATCGAGGGTTAGCATGACAGAAACTTTCACCGTTAGTTTTAGCAGCCGGGAGTCATGATGAACCTGGAACTCAGCGACGAACAGGCCGCCGCCCAGCAGCTCGCGGCGGACTTCGTCGACCGTGAGATCGCCCCGCACGCCACCGCATGGGACCGGGCCGAATCCGTGGATCCCAAGATCGTGTCCAAACTGGGTGAACTCGGCTTCCTCGGCCTGACCATTCCCGAGGAGTACGGCGGCAGCGGCGGTGACCACCTCACCTACTGTCTGGTCCTGGAGGAACTCGGGCGCGGCGATTCCGCCGTGCGTGGAATTGTCTCGGTCTCTTTGGGTTTGGTCACCAAATCGATCAACCATTACGGCACCGACGAGCAGAAGCGCACATGGCTGCCACGCCTCACCGCGGGCGCCGCACTGGGTTGCTTCGCCCTCACCGAACCCGGAACCGGTTCCGACGTGGCACAGTTGCGCACGCGCGCCGTTCGTGACGGCGACAGCTGGGTGTTGTCCGGGACCAAAATGTTCATCACCAACGGCACCTGGGCCGATATCGCTCTCGTCTTCGCCCGCACCGGTGGCGAGGGACACCGCGGCATCACCGCATTCCTGGTCCCGACCGACTCCCCCGGCTTCACCGCCCGCACCATCCACGGCAAGCTCGGACTGCGCGGACAGGCCACCGCCGAACTCGTGCTCGACGGCGTCCGTATCCCTGACAGCGCCCGACTGCACGACGCGGGCAAGGGTTTCACCGTCGCGATGGCGGCGCTGGCCAAGGGGCGGATGTCGGTGGCCGCTGGCTGTGTCGGCATCGCGCAGGCCTGCTTGGACGCCGCCGTTGGATACGCCACCGAGCGCGAACAATTCGGCAAGCCGATCGCGGGCCACCAACTGGTCCAGGAACTGCTCGCCGATATCGCCCTCGATGTGGACGCGGCCCGGCTGCTGGTGTGGCGGGTCGCCGATCTCATCGACCGCGGCGCCGAATTCGCGGTGGAATCGTCGAAGGCCAAATTGTTCGCCAGTGAGGCCGCGGTGCGCGCGGCCGATCGGGCGCTGCAGGTCTTCGGCGGCTACGGATATATCGACGAATCCCCGGTCGGTAAATATCTGCGCGACGCGAAGGTCATGACCCTCTACGAGGGCACCAGCCAGATTCAGAAGCTGTTGATCGGACGTGCGCTCACCGGGGTGAGCGCATTCTGATGACCGCCGTTCACAACTCCCGAGGAGGACGTCAGATGACCAGATTCACCGACCGGGTCGCCGTTGTCACCGGCGCGGCCCAGGGCATCGGCGCGGCCACCGCACAACTGCTGGCCGCACAGGGCGCGCAGGTCGCGGTGCTCGACCGCAATGCACCCGAGGACACCGCGAAGCAGATAGTAGCGGCGGGCGGTGCGGCCCGCAGCTACGTCTGCGACGTCACCGAGCGCGCCTCGGTGGAATCGGTATTCGCCGAGATCGCAACCGATCTCGGCGGTCCGCACATTCTGGTCAATAATGCGGGCATCACCCGCGACGATCTGTTCTTCCGATTGTCCGAAGACGACTGGAACGCGGTGCTCTCGGTCAACCTGACCGGTGTCTTCCACTGCGCCCAGGCGGCTCAGGAGTACATGGTCGCCCAGCGCTACGGCAAGATCGTCTCGCTGTCGAGTCGCTCGGCGCTCGGCAATCGCGGTCAGGCGAACTATGCCGCCGCCAAGGCGGGCATCCAGGGCCTGACCGCGACGCTCGCCATCGAGCTCGGGCCGTACAACATCAATGTCAATGCTGTTGCACCGGGCTATATCGCCACCGCGATGACGGCCGCGACGGCGAATAGGGTCGGGCTCAGTGCCGAGGCGCATCAGCAGGCCGTGGCCGAGCGGACGCCGCTGGGGCGGGTTGGACAGCCCGAGGAGGTCGCGGCGGTGATCGCATTCCTGGCCAGTGATGAGGCGTCCTATGTCAGCGGTCAGACGCTGTACGTCAATGGTGGGGCTCGCTGAAGGCTGTAGTCGAAACCGATCGGTATGGGAAGATGGAGGTGGTTCGCGCACTTGACAGCGGGAATCGACGTAAGGCGTCAGGCCACAGGAAATAGCGCATTGGAGATAGCCGCCGACTGAAGGAGCAACCATGCGCGCTAAGTCGAATCAGTTCTTCGCATCCACACTTGCCACGGTATTCGGCAGCCTCATGATGGTGTCCGGTCCGGTCGCCATGGCCGAACCTCCGTCTTCGGATCCGACGATGGAGTGCAGGCCCGGAGATTTTGAGGTCCAAGGCCCCTACGACTGCAACTGCGGGCAGGACGGCAAGTGGGTCTGCAACGAACGGGGGCACGGCGGCGTCTGAGGCGTGTTCGGAAAGTGCCGTGTCAGTCCCATCGACTCCCGAACGGCTCGGGCCAATGGAAGTAGCACAAGGGAAATAGCCGTCGACTGAGGGAGCAACCATGCGCGCCAAGTCGAATCGGTTCTTGGCATCCACGCTTACTGCGGTGTTCGGCAGCCTCGTGATGGTGTCCGGTCCGGTTGCCATGGCTCAACCTCCACCTTCGGGTCCGACGTCGGAGTGCCAGGCCGGAGAATCTCAGAACCAGGGCCCTTATTTCTGCGTCTGCGGCGACGACGGTCAGTGGGTCTGTCACCCACAGGACCGCTGAGCCCCGGGCTCGGCGTTCACCAGGGAACGACGCCGAAACGGTTGAAGAACCCGCCGGTGGGTCCGTCCGGTCCGATCGTCGCCAGGTGCACGATGGCATCGGTGCCCTCGGTAACCGTTTGATGGCCCGAATTCCCGTTCAAATCCGTTGCGGTGTAACCCGGATCGGCAGCATTGACGCGCATCTGTGGAAGCTCGCGGGAGTACTGCGTGGTGATCATGTTCAGCGCGGTTTTCGAGGAGGGGTAGACCAGCCCGAGGATCTGCGATTCGATCCGGCTCGGATCGGAGGTATTGGTAATCGAACCGATGCCGCTGGACACCATCACGATGCGCGGGTGCGTGGCGGCGCGCAATAGCGGCAGGAAGGCGTGGGTCACCTGCACCGGCCCGAAAACGTTGGTCTCGAAGACATTTCGGAAATCGGCGGCCACGGTGTCGACGGGCGTGGCGCGGGTGCCGCCGATACCCGCATTGTTGATCAGCACATCCAGGTGCGGTGTCCGGCGCGCGATGGTCTCGACGGCGGCCGCGATCGACGCGGCGGAGGTCACGTCCAGCTGGACGAATTCGACATGCAAACCCTGTTCGGCGAGATCGACGGCGGCGGCCTTGCCGCGGTCCGCGTCGCGGGCACCGAGGAAGACCTGCCAGCCGAGTTCGGCCAGCCTGCGCACCGTCTCGCGGCCGAGTCCCTTGTTCGCCCCGGTCACCAGCGCTGTAGTCGTGTTGCTCATGGCTCGAGCTTGGCCACTGCACTGGTGCGGCTCCAGGGCCGAGAACTCCTGGGACCGGCAGTACCACCCCGGCGGCTGGGTACTGCGGCATCATCGAGGCATGGATCGCACCCAACTCGCCGCACTGCTGCGCCAGGCCCGTGCTCGGGTGCGGCCGGGCGATGTCGGACTGCCCAACGGCGCACGCCGTCAGGTGCCCGGGTTGCGACGGGAGGAGGTCGCCCAGCTTGCCGGTGTCAGCGTGGACTATGTGGTCCGCCTCGAACAGGGCCGGGGACCACGCCCGTCCGCCGCGGTGCTCGGCGCACTGGCCCGTGCGCTTCGGCTCGAGGACATCGAACGGGATCTGATGTTCCGGCTCGCCGGTTCGGCGCCGCCGCAGGAGGGGCGCATCGCCATGGTGGTGCGGCCTAGCGTGTTGCGGCTGTTGGACCGGATGGCCGATCTGCCCGCGCTGGTGATTTCCGCGAAAGCCGATGTGCTGGCCTGGAATTCGATGGCAGCGGCGCTGCTCGGCGACTTCTCCGCGTGGTCGCCCGCGCGGAGGAATATCATCTGGCAGTCGTTTCTCGGCACCGAGCCCTCGCGTGTGGTGTTCACCCCCGAGGAGGCCGAGGCGGCGGCGGAGTCCTGGGTCGCCTCGCTGCGCAGCGCGAAGGCCACGTATCCCGACGATCCGGACCTGGCTCGCCTGATCACCGAATTATGTTCGCGCAGTGAGCGATTCGAGTGGCTGTGGCGCGAGGGACGGACCGGGAATTGGCGCAGTGCCACCAAGACCATCGATCATCCCGAGGTCGGACGGATGGTGCTCGATTGCGATGCGCTGTTCGTGCCCGATACCGATCAGGCAGTTGTCGTCTACTCGGCGGCACCCGGCACTCCGGCTGCCTCGGCGCTGGAACTGCTGCGTATCACGGGGACTCAGCAGCTCAGTGAGCGGCGTTAGGGCTATGCCGAGAACTCATCGGCGAGGGTATTCCAGAACATGAGCTCGTAGTTCTGGAACAGCCTTGCGTACAAATGCGCCTCCTCCGGCTTCAGCCGCCCGGTGTCGAGTCCGGCTTGGATGGCGGCAAGGACCCGCAGTTCGATCTCGGGGACATCGGCAGCGAAAAAGTCGAAGAACGCGCATGCGGAGTCGTCGAAATCGTAGTGCGTGCGCATTGCCTCGGCGACTGCCTTGCAGTAGCGGCCCCATGCGGTGAAATTCGAGTAGATGCCCGCTGCGGCAGCGGAGGGTTCGGCGTGCAACGCCAACCAGGCGACGTAGGCCGGATAGGCCTGGCAGCCCGCTCTCGGCAACTCCATGCCCTGGTCGGGTCCCACCGCATCCACCAGCGCGTCCAGCAGATCATGCGCCTGCTGCTCGCCCGGCGGGAGCCCGCCGAAGAAGGCCCTGGCGTTCGGTTCGTCCGTCCGCGCCGCCATGGCGTGGAAGCTGCGCAAATCGCTGCTGGTAATGCGCTGTTCCTCCGCCGCGATCGCCGCGAAGACCGCTTGCGGCGCCTGGCCAGTGGTGATCAGCGGGAGCAAGCGGTTGTCGTTATCGCGCGGGGCCAGTTCGGCCTGGATTCCGTCGAGTAGTGCACGGGCGGAAAGAGTCATCGGAACCTCCCTATCCGTACGGGTACTTCTATCTATTCAACCGCCCCGCGACGACTATCACGGCGTCATTCGGTTCCGTCGACGCCGTGTTCGACGTCCCAGCGTTGCCGGGCCGAGGCGATGACGTCCCTGTGCTCACGTGACCAGTCGGCGAGCGCACCGATCGCCGCGGCAAGGCTGCGTCCGGTCTCGGTGAGTCGGTACTCCACCTGCGGTGGAATCGTCGGATAGGCGATCCGCTCGACCATGCCGTCACGGCACAGCCGCTTGGTGGTCAGTGTCAGCATCCGCTGCGAGATCCCCGGAATCGCCCGCTCCAATTCGCGGAACCGCCGCACCCCCTTGCTCAACTCCACGATCACCAGGACCGTCCACCGATCGCCGAGCCGGTCGAGCACATCGCGAATGCCGCAGTCGTCATCGCCACAGGGGCCCTCGGGAATAGTGCCCGCCACCTGCGCGGTGACCGCCGTGTTCGTGACCGACATGAAAGTGCCTCCTTATGCCGCGATGTGCGAACGCCGATGCTGGGACGAGTTTCAGCAACTACAACAATCGGGAGTGTTCCGATGATCCTGGTAACCGGCATCTCCGGATCCCTGGGTGGCCTCGTCTACCGCGGACTGTCCACCCGCGATGACCTGACAGTGGTGGCGGGCAGCCGCTCGGGCGACGACACTGCAACGCGCCGAATCGATTTCGACGATCCGGCCGCGTTGACCGCGGGGCTGCGCGGCGTCGACGTACTCGTCATGATCTCCGCCGGATATGCCGAGGACGATGTCGTGCTCGGGCGCCACGGTGCGGTGGTCGATGCGGCCGCCGCGGCCGGGGTCCGGCACGTGATTTATACGAGTCTTGCGGGTTCCGGCGATCTGATGACCATCGCCCTGCCACATCGCTGGACCGAAAAACGGCTGGCCGCAGCGCCTTTCGAGGTAACCATCCTGCGCAACGGCCTCTACGCCGAGGTGCCCGTTGGTCTCGCCGTCGCGGGTGCCGCCGCATCCGCCGAATCCGGTGTATTCGCAGCGCCGTTCGGCACGGGCCGGATCTCGGTGGTGGCGCGCGAGGATCTTGCCGAGGTGGCCGTCCGGGTGTCCGCGGAGACCGACCGCGATCTCGCCGCGGGGCAGCGTAGCAGACATGCGGGCAAGGTATACGAGCTCGCGGGTGTCACCGCGATCGGTGGTTCGGATATTGCCGAAATACTGAGCGGATCCCTGGGCCGCCCGGTGAATTATCTGCCCATTTCCCTGACCGAAATGCGGAATATGTTGCAGGGCAGCGGATTAGAGCCGTATCAGATCACGCATACGTTGTCCTTGTTCGCCAACCTCGGTGCGGGTCTGCTCGAGTCGTCCGGCACCGACCTACCCGAGCTGCTGCCAACCGCGCCCCGCGACGTTCGGACGCTCATCACCGATGTGGTGCGCGCTGGCGGGTATCAATCCGTATCGGTCGGCTCGCGCCGCTGAAGGCCGTTCACGGGCCTGCTTCATTGCCTGACGCAGGCCCCTGGACGTCAGCAGAGTGCTGAGTTCCGGCGCGCGCGGTAATTCAGTGGCACGCCCGCTCGACGCTGAATTAGGCTCGCGAAGATGCGCTTGCTCGTGCCGTACCACCTCGACGAGTATCGGCCAAAGCTCGATGCTCCCATCAGTCCGGACGCAGTGGTGACGGCCGTGCTGCCGAAGATCGACGATCCGTGGGCTCGGATGGCCGTGCTCTACGACGCTGTGGCGGATCGGGTCGCGGAGTCGGTGCGCGGGGGTGAACGGGCGGTGGTCGCGTCCGGAGACTGCACGACCGCGCTCGCCACCGTGGCCGGGTTGCAACGGGCCGGGTTGGATCCGGCGCTCGTCTGGTTCGACGCACACGGTGACGTCCAGACCATGGAGACCTCTACCTCCGGATACCTCGGCGGATTCCCCCTGCGCATGCTCGTCGGGTACGGCCGCCATTTGCTCGCCGACCGAATCGGCTTGCGCGACATCGCCGAAGAGCGCGCCGTCCTGGTCGGCGGCCACGACCTCGACCCGCCGGAAGCGGAGTACCTGCGCACCGCGCGGATCCGACACCGCCCCGTTGACGACCTCGGCGACCTCCCGGACGGCCCGCTCTACCTACACCTCGACTTCGACGTCATCAACCCCGACGATCTCCCCGGACTTCTCCTCCCTGCCCCCGGCGGCCCCACCCTCTCCGTAGTATCGGCCGCAGTGCAGACTGTCCTCGCCACGGGCCGAGTAGCCGCCTTCGGCCTCGCCTGCACATGGCGCGATAACGCCGACGCCGCCCACCACGTCCGCCCCCTGATCGATTCCGCCTGACCAGCCTCCCGGACGTCTAGAGCAGCCAGCATTGCCCCTCGTGCGCTCGTGGAAATCCGCCACCAGAGGATGCGGACCGAACGAGATCATCCTTGCTGGACAGCGCGCACGGCCTCCACCGATCGCGACGACTTCACCTTGACGGAGAGGTTCTCGAGCCGGTGTCCCTCACCGCCGGACAGCGTGGTGGCCGGGCAATGTCGGGTTCGGCTCGGGCACGGCAAACCGTGACCGCTTCAAACGCACAACCGGCGTCGGTCCCTCGCCTACCGCTGCAACTTCAGCTGACCCGCCGCGCATTTCGCCGACGGACATTTGTTGGTGCGCGTCATCGTCCGAGCCGGTTGATCATCGACGCCCGCGGTAGATGTCCTCGGCGACACGGGTGAACGAACGGACCAAGGGGTTGCGGTCGTCGGTCTTCCACACGATCACCAGGTGGCTAGGGGGCATGTCCAGCAGGGGGACGACCGTCAGCCCGGGAGGCATCGTGTGCCCGAGCGAGGTGAGCCCGACGGTGTCATTCCACAGCACCGCCTGGACGCATTCGTGGATCGTGCGAACCACCGGGCCGTCGGAGCCGGCGCCACTCACGGGCATCCAGTACGCGCGCCACGCTGGGTCCGCGTCGTCTGGCAGGCGGAACCAACGCCGGTCGACGAGTTCCCCGAGGCTCAGGCTCGGGCGCGCCGCGAGCGGATCGTCCGATCGCAGCACCACTCCGATGGGGTCGGACTGGAGCACCCTCGTCGTCAGGCCGGCCCGGTCGAAAGGCGTCCGGGTCAAGGCGATATCGGCCAGGCCCGATCGCAAACCCGCTGTCGGATCGGCGAAGTCGGCCTCGTGTATTCGGATCTCGACTCCTGGGTGCCGCTGCCGGAATGCGGCGGCCAGCGCGGCGCCGGCCTGCTCGGCGCTGTCGGCGAGCGTGCCCAGCCGTAGGATCGCCGCTCCGGCGGCCGCGGCCGCGCGGGCGCGCGCTTGGTCGGCCTGCGCGAGCAGGGCACGCGCATCCTTGTGCAGCGACTCGCCCGCGGGTGTGAGGGCTACGCCGTTCGGAGATCTTCGCAGCAGCTCGCAACCCAGTTCGCTCTCGAGTTGGCGGATGGCGCGGCTCAGCGGGGGTTGGGTCATATGCAGGCGGGCGGCGGCGCGGCGGAAATGCAGTTCCTCCGCCACTACCACGAAATACCGCAGCGTCCTCAGGTCCATTACCGGCGACGATACCTTCTCGGTATCGGGCGAGACCAATCGGCCTTGGACGACCGATGAGCCCGCGGTCCAGGCTGAAGTCATGTCACCTCTTCCTCAGTCGCCGACCTGGACCGGACCGCTTCCCGAGGCGTCGCCGCCATCGGACATGGCCATTTATCAACTGCCGACCGGGACCTACGAGACCAGGGCGGCCTTCGCGTTCAAGGGCGGGTCTTTCCGCGACAAGCGCCGTTTCGCCGCTACGGCGGTCCTGGTGCGACATCCCAAAGGCGACCTGCTGATCGACGCGGGTTTCGGCTCCGACCTCGAGACGCACATCCAGGCCCTGCCTCGGATGCAGCGGGCCCCGCACCGGCTGACCAGCACTGTCAGCGAACAACTCAAATCCAGTGGCTACGACCAGGGCTGCCTCGCCGGTGTCCTGGTGACGCACGCTCACTGGGATCACGTCAGCGGTCTCGGCGACCTTCAGGTCCCGATTTGGATCAACGAGGGCGAGCTCCAATACGTGAGACATGCGCGCGACGCGCAAGTGTTCCGCGACGTGTCCGCGGGTCACGAGATTCACGAATACCAGTTCAACGGCCCCTCCTATCTCGGTTTTCCGTCGAGTTTCGACGTGCACGGCGACGGCTCGGTGGTTGTCGCCCTCGCCGGCGGACACACCAACGGCTCGGTGGTCGTCTTCGTCACGCTGCCGACGGGCAAGCGATACGCCTTCATCGGAGACCTGACCTGGCAGCTCGACGGCATCCGCCGCCGGGTCGAGCGGCCGTTGTGGATGCGCTCGCTCGCCGACATCGATCCCAAGAGGGTGCGCGAGGGGTTGCTTCACGTCATCGCGCTGGCTGACGCCATGCAGGTGGTGCCGGCGCACGACGTCACCGCCTACGACGGCATCCCGCTGCTACCGGTCTAGACGATCGCGGCTCGACATGCCGCGCTGTCGACCGGTGCAATCGGGTCGGGCACATCGCGTTATCGACCAGCCCAGTGGGTTGCCGCGCTGTGGCCCCGGCCAATCGGCCGGCGGCGTCCCCATCAGGGACGACCACAGCGGCTCGCAGCGGCTTCCAGTCGCGATGCCGACACCGCTTCGTCGAGCGCGGTGGCCGACCGGTCGACGAGCCGACGTAGTCGTGGTTCTCGATCAATTCGGTGAGCGTGCGAGCAGGTCCTGGTAGGAGCGGTCGTGCGCTCCGCGGAACGGTCCCCCGACGGTGGATGGGCACCGAAGGTCAGAACTGGACGCCGGCGTGCATTTCCCAGACCAGGATCTCGGCGGGCTCGCTCGCCGTGACCTGCTGGCCGCCGGTAGCGGTGAAGCGCACCGCGTCGCCGGTATGCAGCGGGCCAGCACCCTCCAGTGTCACCGCGCCGCGGGCCACGTACAGGTGCAGGAACGGCGCGTCGGGCAGGTGCACCGACTGTCCTGGGGCGAGCCGCGCGGCGTACAGGGCCGCGTGCGAGTTCCGGATCCGGATCGCGGCGTGGCCGTCATGTTTGTGCATACCCGAGGCGACCGGCAGCAGACTGCCGGACAGCAGTTCCGCTTCGATCTCCAGCTGCTCGTAACCGGGGGTGATACCGGCCTCGTCGGGCACCACCCACATCTGCACGAAGTGCACCGGGTCCTGGTGGACGTCGCCGCTGAGCCGCCACGAGTCGTTCTTCTCCGAGTGCAGGATGCCGGTGCCGGCGCTCATGCGCTGGGCCAGACCGGGATAGATCACGCCGTTGTGGCCGGTGGAGTCCTGGTGGACCAGCGAGCCCTCCAGCACCCACGTGACGATCTCCATGTCGCGGTGTGGATGGGTGTCGAACCCCGTACCGGGATCGACGATGTCGTCGTTGTTGACCAGCAGCAGCCCGTGATGAGTGTTGGCCTGGTCGAAATGGTGGCCGAAGGAGAATGAGTGCTTGGAATCCAGCCAGCCGAAGTCGGACTTGAACCGGTCCTCGGCGCGGCGGATATCGACGGTTGGAATCAAGTCGATGGTGCTCATGAGGTGCCCTCCTTCAAGGTCGGTGCCGGCCCGATCGCCGATCCCGCAATTTGGTTTCCATGGAAACTAACTTGTGTCGGAGCCGAATTATTTCCGCCAGCGATCACGCCGTGATCAGGACGAACTGGTCGATCAGTGGACGCTGGTGGGCAGTGAGCTGGACTTGGTGGCGGGGGCAGAGACTGGCTGAAGGGGGTCGGTCGGGGCGACGAAGGCCGCAGGGGATCCCTCGGGGATTTGGAAGACCTGCAGGGATGCGACGTGCGCGGGGGTCGCCCGGTGCTCCAGGTGCAGAAAGATGCGGTCGAGCAGGGCCAGGCGCTGGGTGCGAGGGTTTCACGGCCGGTCTTCGTCTTCGTTGTCGATGCTGCGGCCAACGCCTCGTGCATGCGCCCGCCCTCCCGGTGGCTGGCGCAGTGCTCGAGGTGGCCGTGGTGTGTCTCAGGCGTTGACGCTGACGACTCCGGCGGCCCCGCCACCGATGTACTGCACGCCGTTGAGGCCCTGAGCCTGGCTGAGGGTGTCGGTGAGGTGCCGGATGGTGACGCCGTCGAGGATGGAGTGGAAGTTGCCGTCCTCGGTGAAGTTCACGTTGCCACCCTCGACGAAGGCCAGGAGCACGGTGTCCTCGGTGTTGTCCGCGGGGCAGACGAAGGTGTGCACCGAGCCGGCCGGCTCGTAGAGGTAGGAGCCCGCGGTCTGCATCTGGTCCGGGTACTCCAGGTAGTGCCAGCGGCCCGCCAGGGTGTACCCCTGGGCAATGCCGGTGTGGTAGTGCAGTGGCACGGCGGCGCCGGGCTCGAAGATCGCGAGCACGACCCACTGGCCGGTCTCGAGGTCGAGGCGCAGCGGCTTGAAGTGGACGCCGGGACCGAGAGCGTCGCGGATCAGCGGGATGTCGTTGGAATTGACGGTGAGCAGTTCGCCCTGGGGCAGGGCGACCAGCGGCAGCGGCGTACCTGCGCTGGTGGTGGCAGGCTGCGGTGCGGCGGTGAGTGTCATGGCGGTTCCTCTCGAGGGGTGACGGCGGCAGGTCGGTCGACGTTGCCGTAGGTGGTGCGAAGCTCGTTCTTCTTGAACTTGCCGGTGGCGTTGGTGGGGATCGCCAGGACGAACTCGAACTATTCGGGCACCTGCCACTTGGCGAACTCGGTCTCCAGATGGCGGCGCAGCGAGGGTGCGTCGGCGATGGCACCGTCGCGCAGTGCGACGACTGCGAGCGGGCGCTCGCCCCAGCGCTCATCGGGTACGGCGATCACGGCGGCCTGGGCGATCGAGTGATGGTTCTCCAGGTCGACCGAGGATGGTCAAGGGGTAGTCGTCGGTGGGGCGATCATTGGCTTTCCTTGCAGGGCTCAGGCGAGTGCAGGCGGGTCGCGCCAACCTGGCTGCGCAGGTGCGGCAGGACATGGTGGGCGACGCGGTCGGGCTCTTCGAGCCACACCCAATGCCCAGCACCGGGGATCTTGTGGATCTGCGCCGACGGAAACGGCTCGCGCTGCCGATCGGCTTGGTCCGTGGGGAGGTAGACGTCGGCGGTGCCCCAGACGACCAGGCAGGGGAAGTCGTGGCGACGTAGCGCCGCGGCCAGCGGCGGCATCGAGGAGACCGAGGTGGACCGGTACAGACGCAGGACGGCCCGCTTGGTCCCCCACGGCCGAAGGTGCGCAGCCAATTGGGCCACCCACTGGCGGTCCAGGCCGGGGTTGTCATGTCGGAGCAGGCTCCTGACCATCCGTGGGGTGGCACCGCGCTGGAACAGCTCGCCCACCAGCGGGAGTCGCCATACCCGGGCCAGCCGGTG